>CADEEN010000245.1 GCA_902826345.1 uncultured Burkholderiales bacterium
ACCCGCGTCAATGCCACGTCGTCGCGCTCGGCAAACCGAGCGAGCGCGAGCGCACGCAGTGGTACTTCCAGCGTTATGTGCCGCACCTGCCGGCGGGCGGCGAGATCGCGCTGTTCGATCGCAGTTGGTACAACCGCGCGGGGGTCGAAGCGGTGATGGGCTTTTGCACGCCGCAGGAAACCGCGGCGTTCCTGAAAGCGGCGCCGGCCTTCGAGAAGCTGCTCACCGACGACGGCCTGCTGCTGTTCAAGTACTGGCTCACCGTTGATCAGGCGCAGCAGGAAGCGCGTTTTGCCGAGCGCCTGGAAGACCCGATGAAGCGCTGGAAGCTCTCGCCGATCGACCTGAAGGCGCGCGAAAAGTACGCCGCCTACACGAAAGCGCGCGAGGCCATGCTCGACGCCACGCACACGAAGAGCGCGCCGTGGACGCTGGTGGACTTCAACGACCAGCGTGTCGGCCGCCTGAAGCTGGTCCGCCACCTGCTCGACCACCTGCCCGACACGAAGGTGCCCGAAGAGCAAATCGTCTTTCCGCCGCTGCCGGGCAAGCCGTTGAAGGAATCCTTCAAGGCCGGCTTGAAGCCGATTTGAGCGGCGGCAACTCGACCCACACGCGCCCACCGTCGATCTTGGCCGCATAGACACGGACCGGCTGCGTCGCCGGCTCGCAGGTCGGCTGCCCGCTGCGCACGTCGAAACGCCCCTGGTGCAGCGGGCATTCGATCTCGTGGCCTTCGAGAAAGCCTTCGCACAGGCGGCCGGCGCCGTGTGTGCACAGGTTGTCGGTGGCGAACGGCACGCCGTCGATGCAGTGCAGCGCAATGTCATGGCCGGCGGGCGCAACGGCGATCGACGCGCCTTCGAAGAGGTCGTCCTGTGCTGCAACGTCGAGCCACGTCATAACGGGTAGATCAATGAGTTGGCAATCAGCTCGCTGTCGAAGACGACGAGCTTGTCTTCGAAGCGCAAACCTTCGGCGGTGGCGCGCACCGTGTCGAGATAACGGCCGACGTTGAACACCGTGCTCGGCTCGCTCGGCTTGGTGCGAAAGACCGCGTAGTTGGCTTCGACCTTCATCGTCTCGCCACGATCGTCGAGCACGCGCGGCACGCCGATCACATGGCGCTGGTAGTACGGCTCGTGGAACAGCGTGTGGCTGATGCCGTAGACGCGGTCGCGCAGCATGCCCTGGCTCTCGAAGGCCATCGTGCACAGCGGCAGCCCCTGATCGAAGTTCTCGCGCGGCTGCACGCGGTAGCGGCAGTCGGTGGTGAAGAACGCTGGCCAGCGCTCCCAATCGCCGGCGTCGAGCACGCCAGCGTAGTCGGCGTAGAGCGCGAGCAGTTGCTGGAAACGCTCGGGGCTCATACCTCCATCACCTCGCGCCAGTACGCGTACATGCCGCGGATCAGCGTCTCGGTGACCATGTGCTCGGTGTCGCCGACCTCGCGGCCGCCCAGTTCGGCGAGTGTTGAACGCGCGTCGTTGACATCGAAATTGTTCTGGCTGAACTCGATCACTTCGCCGTCGTCGGCCGAGACGAAACCCGCGGGGCCGAACAGGTTGGCCTGGCGCAGCCGCCGCCGCGTCATCTCCGCCGTGTCGTCGTCGAAGCCGAAATGCGTCCAGACGAAATCGAACTCGCCGACGCCGCGCGGCTGGATGTGCCGCGTGGAGACGCTGTTGACCTGCTGCTGGAAGATCACGCTCGGGAACAGCGTCATCATCACCGCCGTCGGTCCGCCCCACCAGGCTTCAGGCACCACGTCGAGAAAGCGGTCGTCGTTCAATTGCATCGCCGCCTTGAAGCTGGTCACGCCGGACGTGACCTCCGCGTTGGCGCTCTTGGCCGCGCCGCGCTCGGAGATCATCGCCGCGTGGCGGTGCCTGGCGTCCATGCGCAAGGCCGACTTGTTGTCCGCGCGCCAGAGGCCGAAGGTGACGAACCAGGTGTGCAGCAGGCCCGGGTGGTACGGGTCCTTGATGTTCTCCTGCATCAGCTTCCAGTTGCCGGGGATGCGCTGGCGGCTGCGGCCGAGCAGCGTCAGCTTGCGGCCGTTGAACAGCCGGTCGTACCAGCGCAGCATCTCGGGGCCGAGAAACTCTTCGAACGGCTCGACTTGTTCGTCGAACGACGCAAAGACCACGCCGCCGCGGCGCGCGACGCGCAGTTTCGTCAAGCCATGCTCGTTGTTCTTGAAGTCCGCCGGCATGCCGCCTTGCCACGCACCGTCCTGCCGCACGCCGCGCTTCAGCGGCACGCCTTGCAGGTCGCCCGCCAGGCTGTAGCTCCACTGGTGGTACGGGCAGACGAAATCTTTGCGGTTGCCTTGGCGCTCGCGGCAGAAGCGCATGCCGCGGTGCGCGCAGACGTTCTCGACGACTTGGATCGTGTCACCGTCGGCATCGCGCACGACGATCACCGAGCGCTCACCGATCACCGTGCGGATGAAGTCGCCCGCGTTCGGCAACTCGGCTTCGAGCGCGACATAACACCAGTGGCCGCGGTAGAACAAGCGCTCCAATTCGCGCTGGTACACGTCCGGGTCGGTGTAGGCCCAGAAGGGAATGCGGTGCGTCTGTGCGCCGTGCCACGGCGGCAGGGTTGAGGTCACGGCATGGTCACCTGTCGAGTCTTGCGTGCCGGCAACGATAGCCGATCGCCCACGCGCTTGGTCGTCGGGGCGGTTTCAGCCTGGGCTGGCACGTTGACGCGCGCGCCGCCACTGCCGGTCACCGGCGAAGCCTGCCGCGCTGAGCGCCTGCTTCGTGGCGGTGCCGCGCTCGATCGCGTCATTCGCATGGGCCACGCGAATGCCCTCCACATACGCACGCGGCGTGGTGCCGACATGCGCGGCGAACAGCCGCGACAGGTGGCGCGGCGTCACACGCGCCACCGCGGCCATGGCGTCGAGCGACCAGGCGCGCTTCGGCTGTTCGCTGACGGCGCTCTGCACGCGATGCACGGCAGGGTGCAGGTGGTTGCGGCCGGCCAGCAGCGGCGAGAGTTGCGGGTCGTCGCTGCTGCGGCGCAGGTAGACCACCATCGTTTGCGCCACCGCGGCGGCGAGCGCGTCGCCACAGGTCTGCGCGATCAGATGCAGCGCCATGTCGATGCCGGCCGTGACGCCGGCGCTCGACGCGACGGGCCCGTCTTCGACGAAGACGCGGTTGGCCAGCACCTGCGCGGCCGGCGCGATGCGCTGCAAGTCGGCCAGCATCTCGTGGTGCGTCGTGCAGCGGCGGTTGGCGAGCAGGCCGGCGTCCGCGGCGAGCAGCGCGCCGGCGCAGACCGTGAGCAGCCGCACTCCGTTGCCCAGCCGCGGCTGCACCACCTGCGACAGCCAGCGCCGCGTGCGCGTCCACGTGCGTGGCAGCGGTCTGTGCAATGCGCTCTCGGCGCCGCTGGGCTGGCCGAGCAGCACGATCCAGGTGCGGTCACTCAAGCTGTCCGGCAACGGCTCCACGGCCGCGAGCGCAACGCCGATCGATGTGGCGCAGTGAACCTGCGGGCCGACAAAGCGCAAGGCAAACGCCGGCGCGCGGCCCCGTTGGCGCAGGCGCTGGTTGGCCAGGCGAAACGCCTCCGCCGGCCCGGCGAGGTCGAGCAGCAGCGTCTCGGGCAGGATCACGAACAGGACATCGATCACGGCATCGTCGTCGCAGTGCTGCGTTGCAGGGCTTCGGGGACCGTGCACAGTGTCGCAAAGCGGCCGGCAAGCACGGTGGCGGTGCGCTCGCGGATCTGCGCTGCGGCGAGGCGCTCGCCGCTGGGTGTGGTCATGTCGAAGGTCAGCGTCGCTTCGGTCACGTAGTCCACCGCCCAGCCTTCGTCGCTGGCATGGCGCGCCGTCGTTTCGCAGCACTGCTCCGTGCGGATGCCGGCAATCATCAGCCGGCGGATGCCGTGCTGGTGCAGCCACACCGCCAGGCCGGTGCCGACGAGCGCGCTGTGACGGTGCTTCTCGAAGGTGGCGGCAGCGTCGAACGGCGCCAGGCCGTCGAGCGGGCGCACGTGGCCGCTGGCACGGCTGAACGCGCCATCGTCTTCCACATGCAGGACGCGCACGATCGGCACGCCGCGGGCGACGGCGCCGGCGATCAAGGCATTGGTCTCGTCGAGGAAAGCCGGCACGTCGGCCGCCGACCAGTACGGACGGTGGACGAAGGACTGTTGAACGTCGATCAGCAGCAGCGCGGTGTGCGACATGGTGGGCTCCGTGAAGGTGGAGCGTCATCGTGCCGATGATCGGCGCGCCCGTCTGCATCTTCGACGGACCGATTGCGGACCGATCAGGACATCAACCCAGCCAAGGCTCGTTCGCCAGTTCGTCCGGGTTGTCCGCGCCGGCGCCGGCAGGGAAGTGTTTCTCCAGCAGCGCTTCGACCGCATCGATCGCCAGGCCCAGCCCCTGTTCGAACTGGCCGGCGCGCAGCGGCTCGCGCATGCGCTCGATGATCGCCTTCCACTCGGCATCGGGCACGCGCGCCTTCAGGCCGCGGTCGGCGACGATCTCGATGGCGTGTTCTGCGAACAGCAGGTAGATCAGCACGCCGTTGTTGTGCTCGGTGTCCCAGACGCGCAGCTTGCCGAACATGGCCAGCGCGCGGTCGCGCACCGAGAGGCGCTGCCACAGGTACGAGGTCGGCAGCCCGGCCTCGATGCACAGGCGGATCTCGCCGCTGTGCAGCTTTTCGCTGTCGTGCACGCGCGCTTCGAGCCGCGCGAGCGCGCTGTCGCTCAGCACGCGACGCACGTCGGCTTCGTCATACGAGCGATGCTTGAAGATGCGCATGAATCGGCCCATCACCAATCGCCTCCTGCGCCGCCGCCGCCGAAATCACCACCGCCACCGGAGCTGAAGCCACCACCGCCGCCGCCACCGAAGCCACCGCCACCCATGCCGCCGGTCCAGCCGCCGCCGCCGACCCAGCCGCCGTGGTCGCGGCTGCTGGTACGCGCAAAGCGCGAGCCCAGGCCGCCGAGCAACGCGAGCGCGAAGCCGATGGCGCCGCCGATGCCGGCAAAGATGAGGCTTTGCGTGACGAACCAGGCGATGCCGCCACCGGCCGCGCCCGCGGCGAGCGAGCCGAGGCCGCGGCCGAAGATGCTGCGCAGCACCGTGGCCAGAATCGGCAGCGCGATGAAGGCGAACAGCAGCAGCTCGAGCGGCGCGAAGCCGAAGTCACCGCCGCCGCTTGAACGCTCACGCGCCGTCGGCGCCGGCAGGTTCTCGCCCTTGATGCGCGAGATCAACTGGTCCACGCCGGCGTCGATGCCACCCGCAAAGTCGCCGCTGCGAAAACGCGGGCTGATGGTCTCGGCGACGATCTTGCGCGCCGCCAGATCCGGCACCGCGCCTTCGAGCGCCTTGGCCGGCGCGATCCACAACTTGCGGTCGTTCTTCGCCACCACCAGCAACAAGCCGTCGCCGACATCGCGCCGGCCGATCTTCCACGCCTCGCCGACGCGCTGCGCGAACGAGGCGATGTCTTCCGGCTGCGTCGTCGGCACCATCAGCACGACGATCTGCGGCCCCGCCTCGGCTTCGAAGGCCGCGAGCTTGCCGATCAGGTTCTGTGACTCGACGGCGGTCAGCGTACCGGTGAGGTCGATGACGCGCTCGGACAGCGGCGGAACGGCGACCAGCGGCTGTGCCGTGGCGCCGAGTGCCACGGCAGCGAGAAGCAGCAGCAGCCAGAGCCGCCGCAGCGCGTGCATGACTGTGGCGCCTTACTTTGACGCGGGTTTTTCGAAGCTCACCGCCGGCGGCGTCGAGATCTGCGCTTCGTTGGTCACCGTGAAGCTCGGCTTGACCGCGTAGCCGAAGACCATCGCCGTCAGGTTGGTCGGGAACTGTCGCGCCAGCGTGTTGTAGTCGGCCACCGTCTTGATGTACTTGTTGCGCGCCACGGTGATGCGGTTTTCGGTGCCTTCCAATTGCACGCGCAGATCCTGGAAGCCCTGATTCGCTTTCAAGTTCGGGTACTGCTCGACGGTGACCAGCAGGCGCGACAGCGCGCCGGAGAGTTCGCCCTGCGCCTGCTGGAACTTGTTGAAGGCCTCGGGGTTGTTGATCAACTCCGGCGTGGCCTGGATCGACGTCGCCTTGGCGCGCGCCTCGATCACCTTGGTCAGCGTCTCCTGCTCGAAGTTGGCTTCGCCCTTGACGGTGGCGACGACGTTCGGAATCAGGTCGGCGCGGCGCTGGTACTGGTTCAGGACCTCGGCCCACGAGCCCTTGACGCCTTCGTCGAGCGTCTGGAACTGGTTGTAGCCGCAGCCGGAGAGGGCGAGGGCTGCGCCGATGGCGGCAATCGACGTAAGAGCGCGACGGAGCACAGTCATGGATGACACCTCTTTGGTTTCGGGTGCGCGGATGCTACCCGAGCGGGCATATATGACCTCGGGACCTTCCTTCAAGGGTGGCGGCGCGAAATTGCCGCGTTCATCGACGGCTCGTCGCCCCAGCAATCGATCGCCCCGCCGCAGCGATCGATCAGGCCTTCGGCGAGGCGGTTCGGTGCGTCATGACTCGGCGCTGGAAGTTCAGGCCTCGGCTTCGTGGCAAACCACTTCGACGTTGTGCCCGTCCGGCCCGATGACGAACGCGGCATAGTAGTTCGCGTGGTAGTGCGGGCGCAGGCCCGGC
>CADEEN010000246.1 GCA_902826345.1 uncultured Burkholderiales bacterium
CAGTTGCCCGGCCGAACGCTTCTGCCAGCTGCCGGGCGGCGAGATCTGCGTCTATGGTGTGGCCGACGCGCCTCGCATGACGCAGTTGTCTGCGGCAGATTGGCGCCAACTCGTGTCGCTCGTCAACGTCGATGCGACAGCGGCGCCGGCAACGGCCATCGGCCCGCCGCTGCTGATCGGCGGCGCGGGGCTGTTGATCGGCATGGTCATCGGCCTGCTTGCCGCACGCCGGCGGGCGCGCCGCTAGGATCACGCGCCATGCTCCGAACCCTGCAGAACCTGCTCGCCGCGCTGCAACCGCCGCCGCCGGGCGCTGCCGCCGTCGACGACGACCACCTGCTGCAACTCGCCACCGCGGTGATGCTGGTCGAGGTCATGCGCTCGGACGCCAGCCTCCACAACGATGAGCGCCTGGCCGTGCTGGCGGCGCTGCGCAGCAAGTTCGATCTCGCCGACGACGAAGCCGCACGACTGGCGGAACTGGCCGAGACCACGGCGCACGCGGCGACCGATCTCTATGCCTTCACGTCGCGCATCAACGAGCGCTTCGAGATGCCGCAGAAGTTGAAGATGATCGAGCTGATGTGGGGCGTGGCTTATGCCGATGGCCACCTGAGCGCGCACGAGCGCCACGTGATGTGGCGCATCGCCGATCTGCTGCATGTGCCGCAGGGGGCGTACCACCATGCGCGGCAACGCGCCGCCGCGGCTAGCGGCCAGACGTGAGCCACCGACGCACGGCCTCGCCGGCGACGTGCCCGCTGGCCATCGAGGCTTGCAGCAGGTAGCCGCCGGTCGGCGCTTCCCAATCGAGCATCTCACCGGCGCAGAACAGACCCGGGCGTGCGCGCAACATCAGGCGCTCGTCGAGCGACTCGAGCGTGATGCCGCCGGCGCTGCTGATCGCTTCGGCGATCGGGCGTGGTGCGGCGAGCGTCAGCGGCAGCGCCTTGATCGCGGCGGCGAGCCGTTGTGCATCGGCCAGCGTCTCACGCGGCAGCACCTCGTGCAGCAGCGCCGCCTTGGCCCCGGCCAGCCCGAGCCGGCTCTTCAAGTGCGACGACAGGCTCCTCGCGCCGCGCGGATGCGCCACCTCGCGCGCCACCCGCGTGGCGTCGTGGCCGGGCAGCAGATCGAGCGTGACCGTGGCGCTGCCGTCGCGCGCGATCGCATCGCGGATGGCAGCGCTCGCGGCATAGACGAGGCTGCCTTCGATGCCGTACGCGCTGAGCACGAACTCGCCCTGCCGCCCGAACGCGTCGCCGAAGCGCAGCGCCACCGGCTTGATCGGCGCGCCGGCGAAGCGCTGCCTCAGGTGCTCACTCCACCGCACCTCGAAACCGCAGTTCGCCGGCCGCAGCGCTGCGACTTGCGCGCCGGCTTCGCGCAGCCACGGCACCCAGGCACCGTCCGAGCCCAACTGCGGCCAGCTCGCGCCGCCGAGCGCGAGCACGGTCGCGTGCGGCGCCACACGCAACTCGCCGTGCGGCGTGGCGAAGCGCAGCGCGCCATCGCCCGCCCAACCGCACCAGCGGTGCCGCATGTGCAAGACCACGCCGCGCTCGCGCAACCGGTGCAGCCAGGCGCGCAGCAGCGGCGCGGCCTTCAGGTCTTGCGGAAAAACGCGGCCGGAGGTGCCGACGAACGTCTCGATGCCCAGGCCCGCCGCCCAGGCCCGCATCGCGTCCGGCGAAAACGCAGCGAGCCACGCCGCCACCTGCGGCGCGCGATCGCCGTAGCGCTGCACGAACGTCGGCAGCGCCTCGCTGTGCGTTAGGTTCAGCCCGCCCTTGCCGGCAAGCAGGAACTTGCGGCCGACCGACGGCATCGCGTCGTACAGATGCACGGCCACGCCGGAATCGGCCAGCTCCTCGGCCGCCATCAGCCCGGCGGGGCCCCCGCCGATGATCGCGACCAGGTTCATCGCGCCATCGTGCCACGGGCGTAAGGTCGCCCTGTGCCGCGCCGACCGAACGGCACACCGTCTTTAACCACCAGGACCGCCCCATGCTCAAGAAAATCATCATCCTGCTGCTGTCCCATGGCGTCGTCGGTGCGCTCGGCTTCGCGCTCGGCATCTACCTGTTGCCGATCATCACCGCGCCGGCCGGACCAGCCGCCGCAGAGTTGACCGCGCTCTCAACGCAAGCCCAGTTCCGCGGCGAGTTCCGGCGCAACCTCGCCGGCAGCGATGCCTTGCACTGGGGCGAGGGCACGGTGACGGTCAGCCCGACCGCGATCGCGCTGCAGGGCAAGCTCGCGCCGGGGCCCGACTACAAGCTCTACCTGTCGCCGGAGTTCGTCGAGACCGAGGCGCAGTTCGAGGCCATCAAGCCGCGCATGCGCCGCGTCGGCGACGTCAAGACCTTCGACAACTTTGCCGTCACGGTGCCCAAGGACGTCGATCTCGCCGCCTACAACACCGTGGTCGTGTGGTGCGAGACCTTCGGCCAGTTCATCAGCGCGGCGAAGTACCGCTGAAACTCATCGCGGCGGCGGCGTGCGGCTCGCCGTGGTGTACAGCTCGGACAGCGGCACGACGCGGCCGTGCAGCGGCAGGATGCGATCGACCGGCAGCTTCAGCCGCTCGATGTTGTCGATCAGGTTGACGTTGTTGGCGTTCGGCGTTGCCGGCGGCGGCGTGTTCGGCGGCAGCGGCGTGTAGGCGTCGGCCTGGATCAGCAGGCGCTCCTTCGGCAGCCACGCCATCAGCATCGTGTCGCTGTGCGGGCCGCCGCTGATCTTGTGCAGCTCGATCGTGCGCGTGCCGTCGGAGAGCATGCCCTTGTCGCCCTGCACGCCCTGCAGCCGCGCCGGTTTGGCGGCCTGCGCCAGGCGGTCCGGCCGCAACGCGTTGGCCGTGGCGAACACGCTCTGGAAGTACGGCACGTTGCCGGCCATCGTGACGATGGTCGCACCCTCGGCAACCGCCGCGCGCACGCCGCCCGAATGGTCGAAGTGGGCGTGGCTGTTGACGGCATAGCGGATCGGCTTGTTCGGCACCAGCGTCTTCGCATGCTCGATCACGGCCTGCGTGCGCGCGTCGCCCAGCGGCGTCTCAAGCAGCACCAGGTGGTCGCTCATCTCGACCAGCACGCTGTTGTGCGAACCGCCGGCGAGGAACCAGACGCCGTCGGCGACCTTCTCGTTGGTGATCCGCTCGGCCGTGTTGCGCGCGGCGTCGGGCAGCGCCAGCGCGGTGACCGGCGCGTTCGGCTGCACCTCCTTGATCGTGAGGTCCAGCACCGCGTGGCCGCCCGCACTCTGGCGCACGCGCGTCGGGAACTTGACGCCACCGAAGTCCTTGTAGTCGCTGTACGACGTGCGCACCGCCGTGTCGCCCATCACCGGGTCGGGGTAGGTCGAATCAACCTGCGTGACCAGGCCCTGCGCATCGAGCGTCACGCTGGCGCGCAGGCGGCCGGGCTGCGTGAACGACAGGCGCTGCGTGCCGCCCTCGCCTGCGGCCAGCGTCGCGTTGTGGCGCTGCGCGGCCTTGAGCGCGCCGTGCGGCGTGATCCACAACTGGTGCACGCGGTCGGCAACGAAGCGCGTGCCCGGCGCGACGTTGCCGCCGACCACGTTCCACGCGAACTCGCCGCTGACGAACTGGTCGTTGCGCTGCTGGCCTTGCAGCGGGTAGCCGCCGCCGCCGCGCGGCTCGGCGCGCGACAGCGTGATCTCGTCGCGCATCGCGCCGGCGTCGTAGTCGACCGTGCGCACCACGGCGTGATACGCCACTTTGGGCCACGGGCCGTTCGGCAGGTAGGCCTGGCCGAAGGTGAAGCCCTCGCCTTCGCCGGCGTAGCGCAACGACTTCAGCTGATCGGCGCCCATGGCTCTGGCCGATCGCGCGATCGCGTCGGCTGCAGTGGGCGGCGCCGAGGCGCAACTGGCGGCGAGCCACGCGGCGCCGAGAACAGAAGCGAGGCGTCGTGAATTCATCGCGTGATCTCCTCGTGATGATTGAACGGTGCACTGGTGGTACGTTGCACGCCGGTCGTCTCTTCCAGCGCTTGTCAGGATAGTTCGCGCCGCACGACGAACCCGCATCACTTTGGAGCCTTCGCATGAAGACCGCCCTGCTGATCCTCTCGACGATCGTCACCGCGCCCGCCCTGGCACAGACCGCCGCGAGTTGCAGCGCGCGCAGCGCTGCCACGCCGCCGGCCGTCGTCGAGCTCTACACCAGCGAAGGCTGCAGCTCGTGCCCGCCGGCCGACCGCTGGGCGTCGAAGCTGAAGGGCCGCAGCGATGTGCTGGCGTTGGCCTTTCACGTCAACTACTGGGACAAGCTCGGCTGGCCGGACCGCTTCGCCAACGCCGCCACCACCGAGCGCCAGTACCTGTTGCAGCGCGAGAGCGGCGCGTCGCATGTCTACACGCCGCAGGTGGTGCTGAACGGGCGTGACCTGCGCAGCTGGTCCGGCGCCTCGCTGCCGCGCCTGCCCGCCAGCCCGATCACCGTGGCGCTGACGCGCGACGGCAACCGCGTGCGCGCGAACGTCGATGCGGCGGCATCGCAGCGTCTGGCCGGTTTTTGGGCGGTGCTAGAAGACGGGCACTCGAGCCGCGTCAAGTCGGGCGAGAACGCCGGCGAGACGCTGGCGCACGACCATGTGGTGACGCTGTACAAGCCGGTGCCGGCGTGGGCGGCGGGTGCGCATGAAGTGGCGCTGGATTTGCCGGCGGCCACTTCGGCGTCGCGTCGCGTGGCCTTCATCGTCACCGAGGCCAGTGGGGCGAAGCCGCTGCAGGCGGCAGTGCTCGGCTGCTGACGCAGCGTCAGCCCGACGGCCGCGCAAACGCCGCTGCCACCATCTCGACAAACGCCCGCACCCGCGTTGAATGCTGGTGGCGCTGCGGCCACACCGCGTAAATGTCAGCGTCGGGCGTGCGCCACTGCGGCAGCACGGTCACGAGGCGCCCACTCTTCAGATATCGCACGACATCCCACTCGGCGCGCATGACGATGCCCAAGCCGTCGAGCGCCCACTGGACCGCGATCTCGCCGTCGTTGGTGGCCAGCGTGCCGCGTGTCTTGATGGCCTGCTCGCGCGCGTCCTTGCCTCGCAACGGCTTCAGGCGCCACAGCCCGTAGGCCTCGTCGCCCTGGCGGATGCCGATGCAGTTGTGGCGCGACAAGTCGCCGGGTACCTTCGGCTCGCCGGCGCGCGCGAGGTAGCTCGGCGCCGCCACCAGCAAGCGCCGGTTCGGCGCCAGCAGGCGGGCCATCACGCGCGCATCGGGCGGTGCGCCGAAGCGGATGCAGACGTCGAAGCTGTCGTCCGTCAGCGGCGGCGGGTTCACCGAGAGCTGCAACTGCACCTCGACCTTCGGATGGCGTTTGACGAAGCGCGCGATCAGCGGCGCCACCTGCGCGCGGCCGAAGCCGAGCGTGGCGTTGACGCGCAGCAGCCCCTGCGGCTCGCCCTTGCTGGCGCCGAGCAGGTGCTGCAAGTCGTCGATCTCGCCGAGGATGCGGCGCGCGTGCGCGAGCACGAGCTCGCCCTCCGGCGTGAGGCTCATGCGCCGCGTCGTGCGGTTGACCAGCGGCACGCCCACGCGCGACTCCATCAGCGCCAGGTGCTTGCTCACCGCGGGCGTCGAGATGCCGAGCTCACGCCCGGCGGCGGACAGGTTGCCGGCCGCGGCCAGCGTGGCGAAGAAGCCCAGATCTGCGGCTTGGATGGCAGCACCCATTGTTGACCTCAGGTTAACGATGCCTTGAATCTAGGCTGGCTTCATCAACCTGTCCAGCTTCTACAGTGAAGCCATCCCAACCCACCTGGAGACGTTCATGAAGACCTACGCAATAGCCACCATCCCCGGCGACGGCATCGGCAAGGAAGTGGTGCCCGCCGGCGCCGAAGTGCTGCAGGCGCTGGCCGCCGGCGGCGGCAACTTCCGCTTCGAGTTCGAGGACTTCGGCTGGGGCGGCGACTGGTACCGCGCGCACGGCGAGATGATGCCGGCCGACGGGCTCGATGCGATCAAGAACAAAGACGCGATCCTCTTCGGCTCCGCCGGCGACCCGCACATCCCCGACCACATCACGCTCTGGGGCCTGCGCCTGAAAATCTGCCAGGGTTTCGATCAGTACGCCAACGTGCGGCCGACGCGCATCCTGCCCGGTATCGACGCGCCGCTGAAACGCTGCACCGCGAAAGATCTCGACTGGGTGATCGTGCGCGAGAACTCCGAGGGCGAGTATTCCGGCGTCGGCGGCCGCGTGCACCAGGGCCACCCGATCGAGGCGGCCACCGACGTGTCGATGATGACCCGCGCCGGCGTCGAACGCATCATGCGCTTCGCCTTCAAGCTGGCGCAGTCGCGGCCCCGCAAGCTGCTGACCGTGATCACCAAGAGCAACGCGCAGCGCCACGCGATGGTGATGTGGGACGAGATCGCGCTGGAAGTCTCCAAGGAGTTCCCGGACGTCACCTGGGACAAGGAACTGGTCGATGCGTCGACCGCCCGCATGATCAACCGCCCGGCCTCGCTGGACACCATCGTCGCCACCAACCTGCACGCCGACATCCTCTCCGACCTGGCTGCTGCGCTGGCCGGCAGCCTGGGCATCGCGCCGACCGGCAACATCGATCCGGAACGCCGCTACCCGTCGATGTTCG
>CADEEN010000247.1 GCA_902826345.1 uncultured Burkholderiales bacterium
CGGACGAGGAATTCGTGAGGCTGCGGCTTCAACGGGCAGTTGACGCATTCGCTAAGGTGGAATGAGCGGGCGCCGCGAGGTACATCGACTGCGCACTCGCCTCGATGCAGCTTTTGGCCGCGCGCCCGATGCGTCGAGCGATCCGGAGTTTCAGTCCGACTTTGCCAAGTACCTCTGCGTCCTTGTTTCGGGCTACTTCGAAAGCGCGCTATGTGCCTTGTTGCTGGCCTACGCGCAGCGAAAGAGTTCGCCCGATGTTGCATCGTTCGTTGAACGTCAACTTGGTCCGTGGACGAACCCAAAGGTCGAAAAAGTCATTGACCTATTCGGCGCGTTCAGTCAGGACTGGCGGGATGATTTGGCCGCCTTCTTGGTCGACCACAGGAAGGACAGCATCAACAGTCTTGTTGCTCTGAGGCACAAGATCGCACACGGCGAGTCTGTGGGAACGAGTATTTCCCAAGTCAGATTGCACTATCGGGTCATCAACGAAGTCGTAGATCATGTGATGGACTTGATCGAGCCGTGAAGGGGCGCGGGGGCGCTGTACCTCAACGCGCCTTCGCCACCGCCTGCGCCGCTCCCACGGTCTTCACCTTCCGCCCCGCATGCAGCAGGCACGCCGGCCGTAACCAACGTCTCGCCGCTTTGCAGGCAACGGTGAGCGGCCGCAATCAGTCTGCGTCCAGCAGCCCGAGCGGCATGAGGTCTGGCGTCGCCAAGAGCTCATCCGCCGCCATAGCTGGACGTGCCCGCAACACGACGCGCCATCGCGTGCTCGATCGCGCGCAGCTGCGGCTCGTGCACCGGCGCTGCCACCCGGATCTCTTCGATGGGTATGGCATCCAACACTTCGATGCCATGCTGATGCAGAACCTGGCGGCCGGCGCGGCTGCGCGCGAGCTTGTGCACCTGGCGAATCAGGCTCGCGAGCCGCTCGCGCTCGCCGGGCTGTCGCAGCACTCGGCGGATCGCCTCGCGCGCGACG
The DNA here is from genome assembly GCA_902826345.1 of uncultured Burkholderiales bacterium. Lineage (GTDB taxonomy): Bacteria > Pseudomonadota > Gammaproteobacteria > Burkholderiales > Burkholderiaceae_C > CADEEN01. The sequence goes on from CADEEN010000247.1 coordinate 989, forward strand.
TCCACGGCCCAGATCGCCTGGGTGACGACGTGCGAGCCCTTGGTTTCCAGCAGCCCCACGGCGTTCTGCACCCGCGACTCGAGCACGTGCAGCGGGTGCATGACGCGGATGCGGTGCCCCGGGGTCCACTCGATCTCGACGCTGTCGCGCCAGACCGCCTGCGTGAACTCGCGGGACTTGCGCAGCCCGCTGACGGTGAACAGCAGGTGCAGCACGTCGATGTTGCGCACCTTGCCTGCCGAGCCGGTGATGGGGATGCGGATCTGCGCGACCAGCGAGGTCAGGGCGTCGGCGTCCGGGGTGAGCAGCGCCGCGCGCAGGTGGGTGGCCATCTGCCGGGCGCGCTCCAGGTTGCCGAGTGCGTCGCCGTCGTTGGAGATGGCCGCTGCTGCTGACGTGACGCCGTACCGGTCCATCCAGAAGGCCAGCGCCTGCCCGCCGACCAGGACCATGTCGGTGCCCATGCCGCGAAGGAACGCATCTAGCGTGGCCGCGTCGAGCGGGGCCTCGTCTTGCGGCAGCGCGGGCCGGGTGGCTGGCGTGGGCGCAAGCCGGCGACGTTGGGTCACAGCGGCGAGTCGACAGCCTTGGCGCGCCGCGCGCGGCCGCCCGAGAACCAACTCATCGACTCGTTGCTCGCCCTGCCGGTTTCGATGGCCGGGAGGTCGCGCGCCTGCTGGGCCCGCTTGGCAGCCCACAGGGTGTGCTCGGACCCCTTGCGCGCGGCCTTGTCGTCGCCGCGCAGCAGTTCAACCAGCTCGCCCACCGACAGGCCGCTTTGCTCGAGCGCAGCACCCAGGCGTGACCAGTGCTCGACCTGCTGCGCCGTCGAGCGCGACAGCACCTCGCCCTGGCGCTGGGCCTGCTCGAACAGCTCGGCGGAGATGCGGATGGAGTTGCTGGTCATGCGGATGTGGCAGATTACCACATTGCGCACTCACCGCGCCTTCGCCGCCCTTGACCGACTGCTGCGCCAGCGCCGACCTGAGTTGCGGCTCCGACTGCGCCAGTGCCAGGCGCGCCTGGTCCACTTCGGCCTGCGTTGAGGAGACGCTCGCTGTTGCTGACATTGACAACAGCGAATCCATGTTGCTAGGGTGAGCAACATGCAAGCCGAACTGCTCGACGACTTCTTGGCCGACGTGGCCGCATGTAAGGGGAATTGAGATGGGTGCAGTGACGATCACGGTCGATTCGACCGAACCCTTCAAGCAGCGCGTGAAGGCGGCGTTCACGGGCAAGCGGCAACCCGAGCGGATCTCGTTCGAGTCGTTCGAGCTGCTGTGGAAAGTTCTCGCACCCAACCGCATGGCGCTCGTGCAGACATTGACGGGCGCCGGGCCGTTGACGTTGCGGGAGACCGCGCGGCGAGTCGGCCGCGACGTGCGCGCCGTGCATTCGGATGTGCACATGCTGCTGCAGGCAGGCGTATTGCGCAAGGATGACGTGGGCCGAATCGAGTTTCCGTACACAGCGGTGCACGTTGACTTCATGGTGAAGACCGCGGCATGAGCGCCGTCCTGATTGGCGATGAACCTCAGGACCGTTCGCCCTGAGCAGGGGACTGAGCTTGTCGAAGGCCCCATGTCGAAGGGTTCGTCACAGCGAGCCCTTCGACAGGCTCAGGGATGGGCTTCGACGAGCTCAGCCCGAACGGGTTTGGGCGACTCAACGCGCCTTGGCCACCGCCTGCCCCCCACCCACCGTCTTCACCTTCTGCCCCGCATGCAGCAAGTGCACGCCGGCCGTCACCACCGTCTCGCCGCCTTGCAGGCCCGAGGCGACGAGCACGCTGTCGTCCTGCGCGCTGCCCAGCGTCACCGGCTGCGGCTGGACTTGAGCGCTCGCGCCGTCGACGACCCAGACCACCGGCTGGCCGGCCTGGTCGTGGATCGCGGTCAGCGGCAGGCGGATCGCGCGCTCGCCGTCGATGTCGGCCGCCAGCACCGACGCGGTCATGCCCAGCATCAGTTCTCGCGCGTCGGCGTCGTGCACCGTGATGCGCGCGGAGTAGGTGCGCGTCACGCTGTCGGTGTCGGGCGCCAGCTCGCGCAGCGTGCCGCGGTACGCCTTGCCCTTGCGCGCCCAGGCCGAGACCTGCAGCGACTTGGCGCGCCGCAGTTCGTCCACGCGCGACTCGGCGATGCTGATCACCACCTCGCGCTCGCCGTCGGCCGCCACGGTGAGCACCGCCTGGCCGGGCGAGACCACCTGGCCGGCCTCGGCGGCGATCGCGGTGACGATGCCGTCGCGGTCGGCCACCAGCTCGGTGTAGCCGCGCTGGTTGACCTTGATCGACTGCTGCGCCAGCGCCGACTTGAGTTGCGACTCCGACTGCGCCAGCGCCAGGCGCGCCTGGTCCACCTCGGCGGGCGACGCGAACTGGCGCGCCAGCAGCTGCTCGGTGCGCTGCAGGTCCACGCGGTTCTGTGCTACGCGGCTTTTGGCGGCGTCCACATCGGCCACCGCGGCCACCACGTGCAGCGTCTCCTGCGCCGGGTCGAGCCGCATCAGCGGCTGGCCGCGCTTGACGTGCGAGCCCACCTCGACCAGGCGCGCGACGATGCGGCCTTGCGTCTGGAAGCCGAGCTTGCTCTCGTAGCGCGCGCGCACCTCGCCCGAGTAGGCGGCGCCGACGCTGCCGCGGCTGTCGCCGACGACGGTGGTCTTGACCGGCCGCACGTCTTCGTGCGTGGCGGGGTTCTTCCCACCGCAGGCGGCAGCGAGCAGGGACAGCGCGAGCAAGGCGCCGATGGATGTGCGGTTCATGGCCGGAGGTGTCCTCGCTGCTTTGCTTTACTTGACGATGTAGCCGCGTGCTTCCATGCAGGCGGAGAAGCCGCGGTCGAACTGCGCCTTGCCCTGCGCCAGCGCGGCCTGCTGCTGCGCCATCGCGGCCTGCTGTTGCGCCTGCGCCTGCTGTTGCTGCGCGGCCTTCTGCTGCTGCGCCTGCTGCTTCTTGATCTGGTCGCGCACGCCGGCGCTCACCACGCCGATGGCCGCGCCCTTGCCGACGTCGCCCTTGGTCAGCTCGGCTACCGCGGCGCCGCCGGCCGCGCCCTTGACCATGCTGCCGTTCAGGCCGCTGCTGGAATCCGTTCGCGCTGAGCCTGTCGAAGCGCTCGCGGTCTGCACCGGCGGCGGCTGCATCGGATCGAACCCCGATTGGCCGCGCGACCAGTCGTAGCAGGCCAGCTTGTCGCGATCGGTCTGCGCGGCGCTCTGGTTCTTGGCCGGGTAGATCACCGGCATCGGCGCGGCCGCGGCCAGGGCGCAGCACAGGCCGAGGGCGCCGATCGCTGCAGCCAGAAGCCTGCGTTGCATGTTGTGCAGGCCTTTCATCGCGCGGAGCCGCAGGTCACGGTGTTGCCCGACGAGTCGGTGCAGCTGCCGCTCCGGCTCACGCCCTCGCCCTTGGTGTACGTCGTCGAGCCGTCGTAGGTGACGCCGGTGTTGGCGTTGGTGGCGGTGGTGTTGCGCTCGCCCGAGGCCGTGCCGTCGGCGTTGCGCGTGAAGCGCTTGCTGGTCGAGCCGCTGCTGCCGTTGGCCGTGGTGAAGGCCGAGTTGGCGCGGGCGTTGACGTTGCCGTCACCGTCGCTGAGCACCCGCCGGTTGCCGGCGGCGTTGACGTTGTTGCCGTTGAAGGCGCCGGCCGAGCGCGCCGCCAGGCCGCCTTGCGCCGTCTGGTTGGTGACGCGCTGGGCGTGCACCACGGGCTCGGCCTGCACGGTCGTCGTCAACCAGGTGAAGCTGGCGATGGCGACGCAGGTCACGGTTAGGATCTTGCTGAGGTGTCTCATCGAAGGTTCTTTCGTCAGGGGAAGGTTTGTTGTGGATCAGAAGTCGTGCGCGCCGTCGCTGCCGGCCCACGCCGATCGCACCGAGCCGAGGTCGGCCGAGCGCTCCAACTCGTCGAGCGACCAGGGCGTGCTCGGCAGCTCGGTCTCGTCGGTGAAGGCGGGGTCGTCGTCGTAGGCGTTGATGTCGAACGGGGTGCTCATGGCGATGTCCTTTGTGTCGGAGAGCGGGGTGATCGAACTTTGAGCGGGCGCGGTTGCAGCAGCGTTTCAGCGCGGCGCCGCCGATGACAGCTGAAATCAGTGGCCGGGCGCGGTGTGCGGCTGGCCCTCGCAGCGCGCGGCCTGCGCCTTCAACTCGGCCAAGCGCTTGTCGGCATCGGCCAGCGCCGACTTGGCGCTGGCCTTGCGGGCCAGCACGGCGAAGGGCACGACGGCCTTCCACGCGGTCTCGCTCTGTTCAGCGGCGGCGCGGCGCGCCTGCTCGGTGCGCGCGATCTCGGCTTGAATCTGATCGCAGTCGATCGGCGGCGGCGTCTCTGCTGCCCACGCCGACGAAGCGAGCAGACAAGCTGCAAGCAAGGTGATGCGTTGCATGTCAATTCGCCTGCGTGTTGGGGAAACGCGCGAACAGTTCGCCCACCGCAGCGTCGATCGCCGGGCCGGGTTGCTCGATGGCCTTGCTGTCGAGGCGCCCTTCGGCGACGGCGCGCCAGACCAGCGCATTGCGCTTCGCATCGACGAGGTCGATCGCCAGCGTGCCCTGCCGGTACTCCACGGTGTGCAGGTTGTTGCCGTACCAGCCGCGGTAGCCGAAGCGGTCGGCGCTGGGGGTGGACTGCAGTTCCTGCTTGTCGATGACGTGCAATGCGTAGTTGACGCGCAGGTCCGGGTTGCGCTCGTCGTAGACATACTGCTGGCGCTCGAGCTCTGCGCGCGCGGCCTGGCGCAGGCGCTGTTCGAGCAGCGACGCGTACGACGCGCTGCTGCTGGCCTCGTAGAAGGCGAAGGTCTTGTAGGCGCCGAGGTCGGCGCCGGGCGCCTGGTCGTGGCGCACGTCGGGCTTGGTGGCGCAGCCGGCGGCGAGCGCGACGAAGGCGAGAGCGGCGAGGCCTACGGCGCGGCGGGTGACGGAGGTTTGCATTGGTGTGTGTGTCCTTTGCCGAATCGAGGAGGAAGGTCAGGCTTGTGCGGCGGCGAGTTGGGTTTCAGGCGTCTGCACGAGGTCGATCCACAGCGCACTGGCGCACATGACGCTGAAGGCGATCGTGAGCAGGCCGAGCAGGCGGCTGTCGAGGGAAGAGTGGGGTTTCAATCGGGGCTCCTGTGAAACGGCGAGGTCGTGGTGTCGCCGGGGAAAGATTGGGCGCGGGGGGCGTTGCAGCGCGGTTTCTGCGGCGCTACGGGCGATGTCATTTGCAATTGCTGAGTCGATGACTGGCGAAGGTGTGTGTGCGCGGGCAAGGCTTGGGGAAGGGTGAGCGGCAAGCCGCTGGCATCGAGCCCGCGCCTTGCCGGCGCGCCGAAGGCGCGCGTCCTGCGCTCGAGCCGGGCTCGATGCCCGGCTTGTGTGCTTCTCCCCAAAAGAACAGCGGTGCTCTGCGCAAGGGCGTGGGCGGGTGCGCGGTGGCGCGCCTGTGCGGCGGCGAGGAGCGGAGGGGTTCGGTCGGCGCGTGTACCCACGCGCATCAAAAACATACTCACCGTGTCTGTCCGAGCGAAACGAACGCAGTGAGTGAAGCGAGTTACACGGTGCGACCGAATCCCGAGCACCGCAGCGCAGTCGGCGCGCCTTTGGCGCCGACCGCCGCAGTGGCGCGCCGCCGC
>CADEEN010000248.1 GCA_902826345.1 uncultured Burkholderiales bacterium
TGTGCTGGCGGTCTGCGCCCGCCGCTGACATGGGGCGGCTGGCGTGTGGCGGCGCTGCTGGCCAGCGTCGGCATGCTGGCGACGATAGGGCTCGCCGCAGCCGCCGCGACGTGGCTGCTCGGTCTGGGCGTGGCCGGCGCGTTGCTGCTGGCGACGATCCTCGCGCCGACCGATCCGGTGCTGGCGTCGGAAGTGCAGATCCGCAGCGACAGCGATCGCGATGCGGTGCGACTGTCGTTGACCGCCGAGGGCGGCCTGAACGACGGCACGGCGTTGCCGATCACGATGTTCGCGCTCGGCCTGCTCGGCCTGCATGAACTCGGCGCGCACGGCGGGCGCTGGCTGCTGATCGATCTGCTGTGGTCGATCGGCGGCGGCCTGCTGATCGGCTGGTGCTTCGGCCGCGCGCTCGGCCGCCTCGTGCAGGCGCTGTTGAAGCGCGGCCATGCGATCGAGTGGGACGAGCTGCTCTACCTCGGCACGATCGCGCTGGCGCTGGCGCTGGCGCGCCTGACGGCGACCTCGGCCTTCCTCGTCGTCTTCGCCGCCGGCCTGGCGCTGTTCCATGGCGGCGCGCCGGCGGCGGCCGGCGCGCGCACCGGCCTGATGAGCGAGCGCCTGGTCGCCTTCGGTCAGCGCTGCGAACGCCTGATCGAGGTGGCGATGGTGATGCTGCTCGGCGCGGCGCTGGCTTCCACGCCGCTGTCTGCGGCGGTCGCGGCATTCGCGCTGTTGTTCGTCTTCGTGCTGCGGCCGGCGAGCGTGCTGTTGACGGTGCGCCGGCGCTGGCTGCCGGCGCCGCAGCGCCGCCTGGTGGCGTGGTTCGGCGTGCGTGGCATCGGCTCGCTGTTCTACCTCGCCTTCGCGCTCGCCGCGGACGTGCCGCCGGCGCTCGCGGCAACGCTGATCTCGGCCTGCCTGTGGACGATCGCGCTGTCGATCGTCGTGCACGGCGTCTCGGCGACGCCGCTGATGGCGTGGCATCACGCGCGCCGCACGCGCAAGCCTTGAGTGTTCCGATTTGCCGCCGACGGCACGGCAATTGTCTGCCCGAGAAGTTGAACGCTTCGTCACGAGCGCGAAAAAAAGACGAAAGTCGGCAAACGCGTTCAACCGCGCTTGCGCGCCGCGCGCTTTGCCGCAGGGGTGAAGTGTTCGGCGTTCAGGCGCTCGAGCACCGGCCCCCGGTCGGTATCGACCAAGCCGCGATCGATGTCGCTCGCCGCTTGTTCACCCATCTTGCGCGCTTCTTCGTGCACCGGCGCCTCAGGTTCGCTCGACTGGTCGCGCTCGTGCGGCAGGCGCGGCTCGCGCCGGTTGGCGCGAGACGGCGTGGTCTTGTCGGCCGGCGTGCGTTTCGATGGTGTCGGTGTCTTCACTGCGCTTCAGCCGAAGACCAACCACACCAGCACCAGCACGAAAACGGGTATGCCGAGCAGCCAGCCCAGAAAGTACTTGCCCATCACGTTCTCCTTGAAGTGTGCACACCGGCTGGGTTCGCACCGGCAACCACGCTCGGCAAGGCGCATGCCCGCGCGCCGCGCCACGCCGACTCCCGATCCGCTGCACCTCCACCGACGATCACCGACATCCCATCGCCAACAAGAACTCCCGCCAGACCGCGGCGTCCGACGCCGCCACTCCCGACCTCGAGCCGCGCGGCAACGGCGACGAGCTGCAGCAACAGCGCGACGGCGACCACGCCACGCTGACCAACAACCAGGGCGCGCCGCTGTCGGACAACCAGAACTCGCTGCGCGCCTTCGAGCGCGGGCCGACGCTGCTCGAAGACTTCATGCTGCGCGAGAAGATCACGCACTTCGATCACGAGCGCATCCCGGAGCGCATCGTGCACGCGCGCGGCAGCGCGGCGCACGGCTTCTTCGAGCTGCACACGCCGCTCGACCGCTACACCACGGCCAAGGTGCTGACGCAGACCGGCAAGCGCGTGCCGGTGTTCTGCCGCTTCTCCACCGTGGCCGGCGGCGCCGGCTCGGTGGACACGCCGCGCGACGTGCGCGGCTTCGCCGTCAAGTTCTACACCGAAGACGGCAACTGGGATCTGGTGGGCAACAACATTCCGGTGTTCTTCATCCAGGACGCGATGAAGTTCCCCGACCTCGTGCACTCGGTGAAGATGGAGCCCGACCGCGGCTTTCCGCAGGCCGCGAGCGCGCACGACACATTCTGGGATTTCATCTCGCTGATGCCCGAGTCGATGCACATGATCATGTGGGCGATGAGCGACCGCGGCATCCCGCGCTCGCTGCGCATGATCGAAGGCTTCGGCGTGCACAGCTTCCGCTTGCTCGACGCCAACGGCAAATCGACCTTCGTCAAGTTCCACTGGCGGCCGCTGCTCGGCACGCAATCGACGTTGTGGGACGAGGCAGTGAAGATCGCCGGCGCCGACCCGGACTTCCACCGCCGCGACCTGTTCGAAGCCATCGAGGCCGGCAACTTTCCGGCGTGGGACCTGGCGGTGCAGCTATTCACCGAAGACGACGCGGCGAAGTTTGCCTTCGACCACCTCGACGCCACCAAGCTGATTCCCGAGGAGCTGGTGCCGCTGCAGGTCATCGGCCGCATGACGCTCGACCGCTGGCCCGACAACTTCTTTGCCGAGACCGAGCAGGTGGCGTACTGCCCGACGCACATCGTGCCCGGCATCGACTTCAGCAACGACCCGCTGCTGCAGGGCCGGCTGTTCTCGTACCTCGACACGCAACTGTCGCGTCTGGGCTCGCCGAACTTCCATCAACTGCCGGTGAATGCGCCGAAGTGTCCGTTCGCCAATCTGCAGCGCGACGGCCACATGCAGCACCGCGTGCCCAAGGGCCGCGTCAATTACGAGCCGAGCTCGCTCGACCCCACGTCACCGCGCGCGGTGACGGAAGGCTTCCGCAGCTTTGCGCAACCGGCCGACGACGGCGTCAAGGGCCGCGTCCGTGCGGCAAGTTTTGCCGATCACTACACGCAGGCGCGCCTGTTCTTCCGCAGCCAGACCGGCATCGAGCAGGCGCACCTGGCCGGCGCGCTGGTGTTCGAGTTGTCGAAGGTGGCGACGGCCGGGATCCGAGGCCGCATCGTCGGCCACCTGCGCAACGTCGATGACAACCTGGCGCAACGGGTGGCCGACGGTCTCGGTTTGAAGGCGCTGCCGCCGCCGGCCGAGGCCCGCGTCGCGGCGCAGGACATGGCGCCGTCGAGACCGCTGTCGATCGTGGCCAACATGAAGGCCACGCTCGAAGGGCGCTGCGTCGGCGTGCTGGTGGACGACGGCAGTGATGCCCGGCAGGTCAAGCGCATCGTCGACGCGGCACGTGCGGCCAAGGCGACGGTGAAGATCGTCGCGCCGAAGATCGGTGGCGCGACGCTGTCCGACGGCAGCCTGCTGCCCGCCGACGGTCAGTTGGCGGGCACGCCGTCGGTCGTCTTCGATGCCGTCGCGGTCATCGTCGACAACAGCGCGGCAGCACGCCTGGCCAAGGACGCTGCGGCCTGCGACTTCGTGCGCCACGCCTTCGGCCACCTGAAAGCGATCGCCTTCAGCGAAGACGCCGAACCGCTGCTCGCCGCCTGCGGCATCGACGAGCCGCAGCGCGACGAAGGCGTGGTGCCGGCCGACGACGTCGAGCGCTTCATCGCCGCGGCATCGACGCGGCAGTGGGAGCGCGAGGCCGAGGTGCACGCGCTGGCGTGATCACAGCCACTCCCAGGCCTGCGCAAAGCGCTCCTTGATGCGCAGGCTGACTTAGGCGCTGGCGATGGCCGAGAGCAAGGTGGCGTGGCTCTTGCGCGCGGCAAGCGGACTGATCGGGTTGAACGCGAGCACCGCAACGCCGCTCGCGGCAAGGCGCTCGAAGAACGCCGCCGGCGTGCCGATCGTGCCGACGCTGTTGCGGATCAGGTTGACCTGCACGCCTTGCTGCTGCTTGGCGATGAGCATCTCCGCGAAGCGTTGGCCGACCTCGCCTTGTCTTGCCGCAGTCTGTGGACGCGCATCGGGCGCGCGCTGTCAGCCGGCGCCGAGAGCGTTGCAGGACGGCGGCTGCACGCCCATCGGCGCTCGCCACGCGCGTGCTAGAACCGCTCGCGGTACGTCACCTGCAGGCCACCGCCGCGCGGCTTGAGGTGCACGGCCGAATCGGCGCTGAGCTGCATGCGCAACAGGCCGTCGCGAAGGTTGGACACCGCCGACTTCTTCGACTTGAACTCCAGCGCCACACGCGCGGAGCGCGCGCCGGCAGAGGAGCGTGTATTGCGTCAAGGCAGCGTGGCCTCGGTTTCATAAACGACGCGCGTGCGCGCCGACAGCGTGGCGCGCACGGCGACGACCCGGCTCCACGGCTGCGCTGCGCTGCTGTTCGACGACAACGCCTGCCGGTCGGCGCCGGCCCCCACCTCGACGGCGCCGCGGCCGAACCACCAGCGTGCGCGCAGGCTGTCGTCGGCGGATGCGGTGTGGCCCTCCAGCCCCGGCGCCGCGGGGTTGTCGTCGCGGCGGGCCGCATCCCACTGCGGCAGGGTCTCGAGTTCGAAGCGCGCTGGCGCAGACTCCTCGGCATCAGCCGCTTGCGCTGCCGCGGCGAAGCAAGCCAGCGCCAAAAGACAACAACCGATGCTGCGGATGCCATGCGCAACGTTCATTTCGACGCCTCATGCAGCGAGTGACCTTGGCATCGAAGGTATCCGGCGCCCGCTCCGCGCAAAGCCAGCGGCCATGCGCGTCTGTCGTCAGCGCGTGTGCTTGCCGGCTGTAGGACGCTGCGACGACGACAGGCCGCGTTGCGGCGGCGGCGCTGCCGGCGGGTCACCGATCGGCGACGGCGGCGTCTGCGTCGGCTCCTCGACCGGCGGCATCGGCTGGTCGGGATCCGGGGGCAGCGGCGGCAGTGCGGGGCCTGGCTCGGGCGGCGGGGGCAGCGGTGTGTGGAGCATCATGCGCCGCATGCCGCTTTCAGCGTGCCAGCGCGCGCTCTAGTTGCGCCTTGTTCATCGACGAGCGCCCTTCGATCCCCTTGGCGCGCGCCTCTTCGTAGAGCTGCCGGTGCGTGCGGCCCTGCGCGCCTTCGTGCGAGCGCAGGCCGCCTCGGCGGCTCGGCGACAGATCATCGAGCGACGCCGCGCTCGCTTGCGCGGCCTCGCCTTCCTGCGCGCGCACCTTGTTAACGGTGCGTGCCGCAATCTCCTCGGCTTCGCTCCCGGTCGTGCGGCGCTGCAGCAGGCCCTGCTTGATGTGGGCGTACTGACGCTCGCGCTTGGCGCTCCAGGCGGCTCGTGGCACGACGGGGCTCCTTGTCGTGCCGGGCTTACGAGCCGCCGATGCCGTCCGGCACTTGCCAGTACACCGTGCTGCCGCTGCGATCGACCGTCACCGTGCGGTCGAAGACGCGGTCTTCGACGCGGGCCTGCAGCGTGTACTTGCCGGGCGGCAGGTCGATCAGCAACCACGGTCCGGCGGCAGGGATCGACACCATCTCACTGCCGTCTCGCATCAGCTTGAATTCGTCGGGCACGGCGTAGCTGCCGCCGGGCACGCTGAAGACGACGCGCAGCGGATAGCGGCCGGACGCCCGCTTCATGCGATCGGCTTCGTCGAGATCGACGCCGCCGCTGATCACGCTGACGGGACCCGATTCGGTGGCTATCGGCAGCGCGTCACCGGACTGCGCGTAGACCTGGAAGGCGCCCAGCGCAGAGGCCAGCGCGACGGTGGAAATCCAAAGGGTGGTGCGGTGCATGCGTTGCTCCTTGAGAAACGATGCCTCGACCTGAGGCCGGCACGCGGGCGGGGCCTGTCGGTGCGCGGCGCACGGCCGTGTCGGACAACGCCTTCACCCGCCCCGAGGGCCGCTCAGCGCCAGACCTCCGCGGCCGTCTCGACCACCAGCCGCAGCTTGGCGCGCTGCGCTTCGACGGCGATGTTGTTGCCGTGCACCGTGCTCGAGAAGCCGCACTGCGGCGACAGCGCGAGCTGATCGAGCGGCGCGAACTTCGCCGCCTCGTCGATGCGGCGCTTCAACGCGTCCTTGCTTTCCATCACGCCGAACTTCGTCGTCACCAGGCCGAGCACCACCGTCTTGCCGGGCTTGAGGAAGCGCAGCGGGCGGAAGTCGCCCGAGCGGTCGTCGTCGTACTCCATGAAGTAGGCGTCGAGCTTCATCTCCGACAACAGCGCCTCGGCCACCGGCTCGTAGTTGCCGCTCGCCGCATGCGTGCTCTTGAAGTTGCCGCGGCACAGGTGCATCGCCAGCGTCATGCCCTCGGGCTTCTTCGCCACCACCTTGTTGATGAAGCCGGCGTAGCGGTGCGGCAGCTCGTTCGGGTCGTCGCCGCGCGAGCGCGCGGCTTCGCGCATCGTCTCGTCGCACAGGTAGGCCATGTTGGTGTCGTCCATCTGCACGTAGCGGCAGCCGGCATCGAACAGCGAGCGAAGCTCGTCGCCGTAGGCCTGCGCCACGTCGTCGTAGAACGCGGGGTCGAGCTCGGGGTAGGCCTGGCGGCTGATACCGGCGCGGCCGCCGCGAAAGTGCAGCATCGTCGGCGACGGGATCGTCACCTTCGGCGTCA
>CADEEN010000249.1 GCA_902826345.1 uncultured Burkholderiales bacterium
ACGCCGAAGCGGCGCTGGCCGACGAACACACGCCCGACGGCGCCTTCCTGGCGCTCGCGTTGAGCCGCGTCTGCGACGCGATTGCGCCCGTGACCTTGGCCGATCTGAAGTCCGGCATCTTCTATCCGCAGGATCCGGATGCGATCAAGAAGCTCGGCCGCTACAAAGGCGTGCTCGGCCCGCTGGCCATCGCGACGATGGTGGCGATCGGCTCGTTCACGGTGGTGCTGCAGGAAGAGAAGTCGCTGCTCGTCGCCATCGATCAGATTCCGGCCACCGACATGAGCCAGCAACTGACGTCGCTGCGCAAGTTCGCGCAGTCGAACCAGCACCGGCAGGAAGACCCGATGTACCGCGACGAGTTCATGCGCCGCATGGCGGAGCACAAGCGTGTCGTCAGCGGCCTCGATCTGCACAGCAAGCGCTTGCAGCAGGCGGCCACGCGCCCGATGCTGTTTCCGCTTCAGGCGCCCGCGTTCAGCGGACTCGACGCCAAGGCGTCCCCGGCAACACCCGCGTCCGATGCGGCGCAGCAGCCCGCGAGCGGTGATGGCGACCTGTGCAAGGAGGCCGCCGACGGTGGTGTCGAAATGCCCAAGGGCAGCGAGCAACTGCCGCAGTGGATTCGCAAGGAGATCCGAGAAGCGGCGGCCGATTTCTGCTTTCGCCTCAAGGTCTTTTCCGCCGACGGCTCGGTGCCGGCGTGGCACGCCAGCAAACCGCGCCACGAGGAGCTGCCCACCGTGCGCCGCAACGTCGAGATCGGCGCGAGCTGGGTGCTGCCCTTCTTGTTCGGTCTGCTCGGCACGCTGATCTTCCTGCTGCGCACCATCGGTGACCAGCGGCGCCGGCCGCTGGCGCCGACCGACGTGCTCGTGCGCATGGCGCTGGGCAGCCTGGGCGGCATCGTCATGGGCTGGTTCTTCACCGCGAGCTCACCCACGCTGCAAGGCAGTCTGGGCACCGTGTCGCTGCCGCTGGCGATTGCGTTCTTGACGGGCTACGGCATCGACATCCTGTTCCGTGTGCTGGATCGGCTGAGCAAGATGCTCGACGGCCCGGCGCCGGAGCCCAAGGCCAAGGCCGCCGCCGCCGCGGCATGACGCAGCGGCGCTCACGACAGCGCTTCGTTGCAGTCTCTTCGTGAGGCGGCTTCACGGCGGAACAGATCGGCCAACGTCCGGCCCGCCTCGTCGCGAAAGCGCTCGTCGAGCATGTCGACTTTCTGCATGCGATCGACGCGGAAGCTGCGGAAGTCGTTGCGCAGTTCGCACCACGCGGCCAGCGTCCACGTTGCGCTCCAGAAGAAGCAGCCGAGCGGTCGCAGCACGCGCTCGTCGGTGCGGCGTTGATTGAGATCGAGGTAGTCGACGCGCACTTTGCGCCGCGCGTCGGCCGCGCTGCGCAGCACTTCGAGCCGCTGCCGCGTCGCCGTGTCGATGCCGACATCGGGCGCGTACACCGCCAGGCTCTCGGCGGCGGCGCGCACGCCGCTGGGCAGCACCGCGATCACCTTGGCCAACGCGTTCTCGGCGCCCGCGGCCAGCCCGGGATCGAGCCGCGGTTGCGCCAGGCGCACGGCAGCCACCAGGGCCTTGGCCTCGTCGTGCGTGAACATCAACGGCGGCAGGTCGAAGCCGGCGCGCATGCGGTAGCCGACACCGGCCTCGCCGTCGATCGGCACGCCCTGCTGCTGCAAGTCGGCGATGTCGCGGTAGACCGTGCGCAACGACACCGCCAGCCGTTGCGCGAGCCACTCGCCGGTGGACAGCCGCCGCCCACGCACGAGCTGCACGATCTGGAAGAGGCGATCTCCGCGGCGCATTGCCTGGCGAGCGCGCTACTCGCCGTCCCAATAATCGACGCCGCTCTTGTACGGCGACATGACCATCAGCTCGTCGTCACCCTGGCCGTCGTAGGCGCCGACCTTGCCCGAGTCCGGGTACTCGCAGATCTCGGGGTCGATCATCGTGCTGATGGCCAGGTACGTGAGTGCAACTTCGCCGCTGTTGATCAACTGGTGCGCGGTCGTCGCGCCGCCGGCCGGGCAGCCGATCAGGTCCCCGGCAGTCACGGCGAGCAGCGTGTCGCCGAAGCGCAGCTTGCCTCGTCCCTCGACGATGTAGAACAGCTCGTCGTTGGCGCGGTGGCTGTGAAACGGGTACGCGGCACAGCCGGGCGCGACCTGCGTCAACTGGCAGCCGAGTTTCTTCAGGCCCATGCGCTGGGCCACCCGTGCGCTCTTGGCGTCGAAGCGGCGGCGCGCCGTCGGCGGCGGCGACCAGGCTTCGGGGCGCGGCACGAGTTCGAGGTCGTGGATCGAAACGACGGGGGTGGTCTGGCTCATCGCGTCCCTCCTGGGGTGTGTGGTGTTGTCGAGCGGCGCTGCCAATAGTGCGCGGCTGCTGCTGACAGCGCAATGTCAGCAGCGCGCCCGCGCCGTCAACCGCCCTTGGCCAGCACCAACGCCCGCTCCAGTTGCGCGTCGATGCCGGTGGCGATGTCGACGGCGGCGACGTCGACCTTGACGTCGGGCTCGATGCCGGCGTCGGGCATCGGCTGCGGTGGGAAGCTGCCGATCAGCGGCAGGTCGAACTCGATGCCGCTGGCTGGCAGGCGGACGAAGAAGAACGCGCTGCCGTTGATGCCGCGCTGGTTGCCGCCGGTGGCCTCGCCGACGAGCTTGCCGGCGCCGCTGGCCTTGACGCGCTGCGCAAAGACGAAGGTCGCCGAGCTGTTGGCAGCGTCGGTCAGCACCACCAGCGGCTTGGCGATGCGCGGCCCCTTCGCCCTGACCGCCGTCTCGCCGGCGGGCAGGGCGAAGAAGCGGTCATCGAAGCGCCGAGCCTTGGCGCCCCAATCGCGAAACGAGTTGTCCCAGGTCTCCAGCACGCCGTTGAGGTGCGGCGGTGTCTTCTGGTAGCGCACCAGGCGGCGCATCGGCTGCACGCTGTCCGCGGCGAGGAAGCGTTCGAGGATCAGGTTGCCGCAATCCAGGCCGCCCTCGTTGCCGCGCAGATCGACGACGAGCCCCTTGGCCGCGTCGTCGGCGGCCAGGGCGTCGAGCTTTTCAACCAGCCACGCCTGCCAATCCCAAGGGCTGTTGTAGAGCGCCCAGCTCGGCATCGTGAGCACGGCCACGCCGTGGCCTTCGTCGATGCGCCAGGTCCATCGCGGCGCGTCGTCGGCCACGGACGGCAGTTGCGCATGGCGCTCGGCGGTGGAGAGCGCCGCCACATCGGCCACTGAAATCCTGCCGTCCGGTGTTTTCACGTCGAGCCTGAACACACCGCCCGGCGGCTCGCCATAGACGAGGCCGTGGAAGACGTCGAAGAACTCGTACCGCGCAAGCCCATGCAGGCTCAGCAGGTTGCGCCGCTTGGCGTCGTTGCCGCCATCGGCGCGCGCATACGGCAGCAGCGCCTGCAGCATCGTGCGCACCGGCACGCCGTTGATCGCGCCGACCTGCGTGCCCCTCGTCAGCGGTGAGGGCAGGCGCTCCTGCTCGCTGGTGATGAACATGCCCTCGCCGACCCAGCGCATCTCAAACGGCAGTCGCGAGCGCTTGTCGAACAGCGCTTGCGCCACCTCGGTCTTCTGGTTGAAGAAGTTGGCGTAGGAGTGGCCGCACTTCAACATCGCCAGGAAACGAGACAGCACGAGATAGCGCTGCGTCAGGTCGGGTGCGCTCGCAAAACCGCGCTTCAACGACACCATCGAGGCGTCGAGCTGCAGTTGCGAGATGTAGCGCAGCAGGCCCGGGTGCAGCGTGGCGAGGATCTCGCGCGTCAGGTCGATGTCGGCGCCGAGGCTGGACAGCGCGGCGGCGGAGGCGGCGCTCGGTGGCGGCACGGGGGCTTTCGGTTTGTTCTGCGCCGTGGCGGCTGCAGGGCCGGCGGCGATCCAGGCCAAGGCGTGTCGACGATCCACTGTGTGCTGCTCCGCAAAACGGCTTCGAACCACTATAGCGACGGGGGTTCACCGGCCGCGGCGAACTCGCGCTCGTACAAAGCCACCACCCAGTCGATGAAGACGCGCAAGCGCGCCGAGAGATGGCGATGGCGCGGGTACATCACCACCAGCGCCAGCGTGCCGCCGGACCACGCGTGCAGCACCGGCAGCAATTGCCCGCCGTCGATCAGCGCACGCACGTGGCGCGTGCGCGGCACCTGGATCAGCCCCAGGCCGGCCACGCCGAGCGCGACATGCGTGTCGGCGTCGTTGGCGGCAACGTGCTGCGGCAGCGTCAACGACACACGCTCGCCGTCGCGCACGAAGTCGAACTCGAACACCCGGCCCGTCTTGGCGGAGAAGAAGTTGACCGCGACATGGCCCTCGCTGCGCAGGGTCTGCGGCGAGGTCGGCAAGCCGTGCCGCTGCAGGTACGCCGGCGCGGCGCAGGTGACGACCTCGAAGGCGCCGAGCGAGCGCGCGACGAGCGCGTCGTCGTGCATCAAGCCGCCGCGGATCACGGCGTCAACGCCTTCTGCCAGCAAGTCCACCGGCCTGTCGCCGCTGCCCAGTTCGAGCTCGATCTGCGGGTAGCGCTGCAGAAAGTCCGGCAGCGCCGGCGCCAGCACATGGCGGCCTGCGGCGGCGGGCACATCGACACGCAAGCGCCCGCGCGGGTTGGCGCGCCGCTGCGCGACCGCGCTGTCGAGTTCGTCGAGGTCGGCCAGCAGGCGTTGCACGCCTTCGAGATAGGCCGCGCCGTCGTCGCTGAGCGTCAGGCGCCGCGTCGTGCGGTGCAGCAGCTTGACTGCCAGGTGCTCTTCGAGTTGCTGCACGAGCACGGTGACGCTGGCCTTGGGCCACTGCAGTTGCTCGGCCGCGCGCGTGAAGCTGCCGAGTTCGGCAACGCGGGTGAAGGCTTGCAGGGCGCGCAGTCGGTCCATCGTGTTCGATCCAGGATTGATCGGAAAGGACGAACAGTATTTTCCGGATCACCCTATTTATCAGTGCTGATGCGAAAAATAGAGTCCGCTGCATCGGCTCACGGTGAGCCGACACCCACCAGGAGTCGAGCCATGAACACCCCCGTTTTCCAAGCCGATCGTCGCCGTGCCTTGTCCGCCGCCAGCCTGCTGGCCGGCCTGGCCGCTGCGGGTGCCGCTGCCGCGCAAATGCCAGGGACACCAGGCGCAGCCGCCGTCGCAAAGCCGCTGCAGGGCAAAGCCGCCATCGTCACCGGCGCCCGCAACAACCAGGGCCGTGCCTACGCCGTGGCCCTGGCCAAACTCGGCGCCGACCTGGTGCTGCACTTCCACCGCAACGAGACGAAGGATCAGAACGACGAAACCGTGCGCCTGGTGCGCGAGCAGGGCGTGCGCGTGGCCAGCGTCGTTGGCGACATGGCCGAGGCCGGCGTCGCCAAAGCGGTGTTCGACGCGGCGCAGAGCAGCTTCGGCAAGATCGACATCGTCGTCAACACGGTCGGCGTTATCGTCAAGAAACCGTTCGCGCAGCTGACCGAGGCCGACTACACACGCAGCGAACGCGCCAACGTCAAGTCGCTGTTCCACCTCTTCCAGCAGAGCGCGCAGCGCCTGGCCGACAACGGCCGCCTGATCCACATCGGCACTTCGCTGACTGCCGGCACCGCGCCGGGCTACGCGCTGTACGCCGGCACCAAGGCGCCGTGCGAAGAGTTCACGCGCATCGTCGCGCGCGAAGTCGGCAAGCGCGGCATCACGGTCAACACGGTCGCGCCCGGGCCGCTGGACAACCCCTTCTTCCATGCCGCCGAGACGCCGGAGTCGGCGAAGTTCGCGGCCAACCTGTCGGTCGCCGGACGGCTCGGCAAAGAGAGCGACACGACGCCGCTGGTCACCTTCCTCGCCCAGCCGGAGTCGCAATGGGTCACCGGGCAGACGCTGTGGGCCAACGGCGGCTACCTGACGCGCTGAACATCGACTCATCGGGAGAACGCACATGTCCAACACGCTCAGCCCGCAGGTCTCCTTCATCCGCGGCGCGGTATTGCCGATCGACGGCGCCTACCACCTGTGATGCGCGCCTGACGCGGGTTTGCATCGCAATAGCCCCGAGCGGTGCCCGCCACCGGCCGCTGCCCACAATCAGCACATGAGCAGTTTCAAAGGCAACAAGGCGTCGCTGCCGAGCAAGCCGTGCAGCGTGTGCGGCCGGCCAATGAGCTGGCGCCGCGCGTGGGCGAAGAACTGGGACGAGGTGCGCTACTGCTCCGAGGCCTGCCGCAAGAAGAAAGTTTGAATCCCATGCGCCACCTCGTCATCGTGCTCGGCGATCAGCTCGACCTCGACGCCGCGGCGTTCGACGGCTTCGATGCCACGCAAGACGCGGTGTGGATGGCCGAGCCGGCGGAGGAATCGACGCATGTCTGGTCGAGCCAGCCGCGCATCGCGATCTTCCTGTCGGCGATGCGGCACTTCGCGCAGGCGCTGCGCAGCGCCGGTCGGCCGCTGCATTACCAGCGGCTCGGTGATGGGCCCGACACACTCGCCGAATCGCTGCAAGCCGCGATCGCGCAGCTGCAGCCGCAAGAGCTGACGCTGACGGC
>CADEEN010000250.1 GCA_902826345.1 uncultured Burkholderiales bacterium
TCGCCGGTGGCGGCCTGGCGCTCGGCCGCATCGCGATGATCGGCGACAGCCTGTCGCGCGGCGATCTGGTCGAGCCGTTCGGCGCCGGGCGTCGCATGCTCTCGCCGTATGCGTATTGGCTGGTCGACCTGGCACATCACCGTGGCGAGCGCACGGTACGCGCCGAGGTCGGCGCGTTCGCGCAGTGGCTGGCCGAACAAGCGGCAGCGACGCGTCAACAAATGGACGGCGCTGTCAACCCAGCGGCGTCATAGAAGGTTGTTGCAATGGCCTCGCACCGGACAATCGCACCTGCGATACAACCACGAAACGCTGCGCGGCTCCCCGCGACGGCGTCACTGACGATGCCCTCACGCCCCTGCCGACTCGCTGTGATCTTGCTGCTCGCCTTGGGCCTGTCCGGCCCTGCGTGCAGCCAAGGCATCCCGCGCACGGAGACAGCGCCCGCGGAGTCCACCGAAGTGCTCGGCACGGCGGGCGCCGTGGCGGCAACCGACCTCGCGCTCGACGCCCGCGAAGCGCTGCGCCGCCGCGACGGCGTGCGCCTGCTGGCGCTGCGCGACCTCAGCGCGTCGCAGCGCCACCCGCTGGCGTCGTGGATCGATTACTGGGAGCTGGGCAACCGCCTGGTGACTGCGCAGCAGAGCGAGCTCGAC
The DNA here is from genome assembly GCA_902826345.1 of uncultured Burkholderiales bacterium. Classification (GTDB taxonomy): domain Bacteria; phylum Pseudomonadota; class Gammaproteobacteria; order Burkholderiales; family Burkholderiaceae_C; genus CADEEN01. The sequence goes on from CADEEN010000250.1 coordinate 657, forward strand.
GCGTTCTCTGCGCGCTGGCCCGGCACCTACGTTGAAGACCGGCTGCGCAACGACTGGCTGCTCGAGCTCGGCAAGCGCCGCGACTGGGTCAACTTCGCCCGCGAGTTCCCGCGCTTTCGCATGAACGACGACCGCGAGGTCACCTGTTACGCGCTGCTGGTCGAACATCAGGACGCGCCGCAGGGCAGCAAGCCCACGCCGGCCTTCAAGGCCCGCGCCTTCGACGCCTGGGTGGCGCAGCGTGACCTCGACGACGGCTGCAACCTGATGGCCACTGCGCTGCACGAGGCCAAGGTCTTCAGCAACGACGACGCGTGGCAGCGCGCGCGCCTGGCCGCCGAAGCCGGCCGTTTGCGCGTCGTGCGTGCGGCCGCCGCGCTCGCCGCGCCGACATTGCAGACGCAGGTGGCCAACGCCGTCGACAAACCGGCGCTGTACTTGAACGCCGGCGCCACCACCGCCAACCGCACGCAGGCCGAACTGGCCACGCTGGCGTTGATCCGCGTGGCTGCCAACGAGCCCGACGTGGCCGCCTCGTTGCTCAGCGACAAGTGGCAGCAGCGCCTGCCGCGCGAGCTCTCGGCGTGGGCCTGGTCGCAGGCCGGCCGCAGTGCGGCGCAGCGGCTGGCGGCCAACGCCTGGGACCACTACCGCAACGCCTGGGCCGAGGCCGGGCGCGCCAGCATCACACAGGCGCCGGCGTGGAGCGACGAGACCTTTGCCTGGGCCGCGCGCTCTGCGCTGCGCACACTGAACGGCGCCGAGCGCTGGCCGACGGTGCAGCGCACGATCGACCACCTGAGCGCCGCCGAGCAGCGCGATCCGGCCTGGCGCTACTGGAGCGCGCGCGCGCAGCGCGAAACCGCCGCCGCCGGCGCCGCCGGCGACAAGCAGCGCGCGCAGTCGATGACGACGCTGCGCCAGTTGAGCAGCGAGCTGCACTTCTACGGCAAGCTGGCTTCGGAAGATCTGGGCCAGCCGTTTGCGGTGCAGCCGCGCCCGCTGCCGCTGACGACCGAAGAAAAAGCGATGGCGCGCGACAACCCGGGCCTGGCGCGCGCGCTGCGCCTGATCGAGCTCGGGCTGCGCAGCGAAGGCGTGCGCGAGTGGAATTTTTCGCTGCGCGGCATGACCGACCGCCGCCTGCTCGCCGCGGCCGATCTGGCGTGTGAGAAGGAGGTGTGGGACCGCTGCATCAACACCAGCGACCGCACGAGGAACGAGATCGATCTGGAGCAGCGTTTCCCGATGCCGTTTCGCGATGAGCTGCTCGCGCAAGCGAAAAGCATCGGGCTCGACCCGGCGTATGTGTACGGCCTGATCCGGCAGGAGTCGCGCTTCATCATCGACGCGCGCTCGTCGGTCGGCGCGTCGGGGTTGATGCAGGTCATGCCGGCCACCGCGCGCTGGACGGCCAAGAAGATCGGCCTGCCGTTTGCCGACGCGCAGATCACCGACCGCGGCACCAACCTGACAATCGGCACGTCCTATCTGAAGCTCGTGCTCGACGACTTCGACGGCTCGCAGGCGATGGCCGCCGCCGCCTACAACGCCGGCCCGAGCCGGCCGCGGCGCTGGCGCGAAGGCGCGACGCTGGAGCCCGCGATCTGGGCCGAGAACATTCCGTTTGCCGAGACGCGCGACTACGTGAAGAAGGTGCTGTCCAACGCCACGGTGTACTCGTCGCTGCTCGCCGGCAAGAAACAATCTGCCGCGCTGCTGCCGGCGCCGCCGCCGCTGCCTTCAGTGCCGGCGGTGTCCGCGGTATCCGACACAGCGGCGTCCAGCGCCACCGCAGCGTCGGCTGCGGCGCTGGCGGCCGACGTGCCCGCGCCGCCGCCACCGCCGCCGTTGTTGTTGCCGTCGTTGAAGGCGCGCTTGGGCGCGCCGATCGGGCCGCGCGATGTGGCGGCGGCGCCGCCGGACAAGGAGCTGCCATGAGCGTGCACGACCGCTCAGAAACGCTCATACCGGAGCGCGCTCAGCGCGGAGGTTGCCTGATGAGCGGATTGCCCAAGCGCGTCGCCGTCCTCGGCGGCACCGGCTTCCTCGGCCGCGCACTCTGCGAGCGCCTCGAACGCGCGGGCGACGGCGGCGGCAGCATCCACATCGTCGTGCCGACGCGGCGCGCGTCGCACGGCAACCGCGTGCGCTTCCTGCCGACGGTCGAAGTGCGCGTGATCGACGTGCATGACGACAAGGCGCTGGTGCGCGCCCTCGCCGACTGCGATGCCCTCGTCAACCTGATCGCCATCCTGCACGGCAGCGAGCGCGCGTTCGAGCAGGTGCACGCCGCGCTGCCGCAGCGCATCGCACGCGCCTGCCACGCGGTCGGCTTGAAGCGCGTCGTGCATGTCAGCGCGCTGGGTGTCGGCGGCGCTGGTGGCGAGCCGTCGAACTACCTGCGCAGCAAGGCCGCCGGCGAAGCGGCGTGGAAGGCTTCGGGCCTGGACGTGACGCTGCTGCGTCCTTCCGTGATGTTCGGCGCTGAGGACAAGCTGCTCAACACCTTTGCGGCCTTGCAGGCGGTGTTCCCGCTGATGCCGCTGGCCGGCGGCGACGCGCAATTTCAGCCGGTGTGGGTGGAGGACGTGGCCGAGGCGATCGTGCGTTGTTTGCAACGGCCCGAGACCATCGGCCAGACGATCGAGTGCACGGGGCCCGACGTGATGACACTCGCCGACCTCGTGCGCGCTGCCGGCCGCTGGTCCGGCAACGCACGCCCTGTCGTGCCGATGCCGTTGGCCATCGGCAAGCTGCAAGCAATGGCGATGGAGCTGCTGCCCGGCGAGCCGCTGATGTCGCGCGACAACCTGGCGTCGATGACGGTGCCGAACGTGGCCAGCGGCAAGCTGCCGGGCCTGGCATCGCTCGGCATCACGCCGACGGCGCTGGCGGCGATTGCGCCGGGGTATCTGGGGCGTACCGATGGGCGGACGAAGCTGGATGCGTTGCGGGCCGTGGCGCGGCGGTAATGTGATCCCCCCCGAAGCGGCTTCGCCGCCCCCCCCCGAGGGGGCCGAGACCCGTGGCTCCAAGCCGACCTGCGTCGGCTTGGACGGGGCGAGGAATGGCCGCGTCTCGCGGCCATGCGGCCTGCAAGACACGCCAGCGGCCTGGCAGAGCCAGATCCGCAGCGGTCGCGCGAACGTCCCGCTCGTCTCCGCATGAAAACCTACCAAGTCGGCGGCGCCGTCCGCGACCGCCTGCTCGGCATCGCGCACGGCGACCGCGACTGGGTCGTCGTCGGCGCGACGCCCGAGCAACTGCTGGCACTCGGCTTCACGCCGGTCGGCAAGGACTTCCCCGTCTTCCTGCATCCGCACACGCGCGAGGAGTACGCGCTGGCGCGCACCGAGCGCAAGTCGGCACCGGGGTACCGCGGCTTCGTCGTTCACGCCGATCCGAGCGTGACGCTCGAAGACGATCTGCGGCGGCGCGACCTGACGGTCAACGCCATCGCGCAAGACGACGACGGCACGTTGATCGACCCGTTCCACGGCGCGGCCGATCTGCAGGCCGGCGTGCTGCGTCACGTCAGCGAGGCCTTCGCCGAAGACCCCGTGCGCATCCTGCGCCTTGCGCGATTCGCCGCGCGCTGGCCACGCTTCACCGTGGCCGACGAGACACTGGCGCTGTGCCGCGCGATGGTGCAGGCCGGCGAGGTGGATGCGCTCGTGCCCGAGCGCGTCTGGCAGGAACTCTCGCGCGGTCTGATGGAAGGCGAGCCGAGCCGCATGTTCGCCGTGCTGCGCGAGTGCGGCGCCCTCGCCCGTTTGCTGCCCGAAGTCGATCGCCTGTGGGGCGTGCCGCAGCCGGCGGCGCACCACCCGGAGATCGACACCGGCGTGCACCTGATGATGGTGCTCGACATGAGCGCCGCGCTCGCCGCGCAGCTGCCGGTGCGCTACGCCTGCCTGGTGCACGACCTCGGCAAGGGCACGACACCGCAGGACGAGTGGCCGCGCCACATCGCTCACGAAGCGCGCAGCGTCAAGCTCGCCGACGCCATCGCCGAACGCCTGCGCGTGCCCACCGAGTGCCGCGAGCTCGGCGAGATGGTCGCCCGCGAGCACGGCAACATCCACCGCAGCGAATCGCTCGACGCCGCGGCCACGCTGCGCTTGCTCGAACGCTGTGATGCGCTGCGTCGGCCCGAGCGTTTCGAGCAGGCGCTGCTGGCGTGTGAGTGCGATGCGCGTGGGCGCACTGGGCGCGAAGACGAGCCGTATCCGCAGCGCGCGCGTTTGTCCGCCGCGCTCAAAGCCGTGCTCGCGGTGGATGCCACCGCCGCGGCCGCGCAAGCCGTTGCTCGCGGCGCGCAAGGCCCTGCCATCGGCGACGCCGTCCGGCAAGCGCGGCTCGCGGCGCTGTGACAACATCGGCCCGTCATGAAGCTTGAGTCCCTGACGATCGGTGAACCATGAGGCTCGCCGACGGCATCCGCAAACACGGCTTTCGCAAGTGGTACGAGCGCGAGCTGCTGCAAAGCCATGCGCATCTGGTGCTGACCTTTTTCTGCATGGTCGGCGTGTTCGCTGCTGTCGAGGCCTTGGGCCGCAACCGCGCCTGGAGCGATCAGGCGGTCAGCCTGCTGTCGATCTTGCTCTGCGTGGCGATCGGTCTGTGGGCGCTGCGCCGCTACATGTACTTGCTGAGCCATGCCGAGGCCGCTGCCCACCAGGCCGACTGCCCGCAGTGCAAAGCCTACGGCCGCTTCGCCGTCGAGTCGGAGAACGACGCCAAGCAGACCTGCGAGGTCTGCTGCCGCAAGTGCCAACACCGCTGGACGATCAGCGACTGAGCGTCGTCCTCAGATCAGCCAGCCGATGCCCGCGGCGATCAGGCTCAGCACCACGCTGCTGGCCAGCGGCACGAAAACCTCGCGCCCCTTCCAGCGAAAACTGAAGTCGCCCGGCAGCTTGCCCAGGCCGATGCGGCGCAGCCAGCCGGCCATCGCGTTGAAGAGCAAGAAGGCGATGACGAAGACGAGCAGCCAGCGCAGCATGTTCTTCTCGTCTCTACAGGCGGTGCGATCGGTCGCCTTCGGTGAAGCCGACGGCGTCGAAGGGCGGCGCGCCTTTGATCAGGCCGATCACCTTGAACAACTCGCCCATCTCGTGTTCGGCGATCAGCTTTTGCGCCGCAGCCACGGCCGGCCACTCGCCGCGCTCGCGCGCGGCATCCACCAGCGGCAGCAGGCCGCAGTTGATGAGAAAGTGCGCCTGCGAGGTGTAGCCGAGCACGTCGAAGCCGGCGTCCTGCGCGGCCAGCGCGATGGCGCTCCAGTTGACATGCGCGGTGATGTCCTTGTCGCCGATGTCGGCCAGCGGATCGGTGTCGCTGCGCTGCGCGCGGTGGCACATCAGCGTGCCGCCGCGGCGCTCGGGCAGGTAGTACTCGGCATCGGGGAAGCCATAGTCGATGAAGAACGCGACGCCGCGTTGCAAGCGTTCGGCGAGCGTGCGGAGGAAGGCTTCGGCCTGCGGGTGGATCTCCGTCGTCGTGCCGGGCACGAAAGCCGCATCGACCGGCGGGCGCAGCGCGGTCTCGCGATCGGCGAACACCAATACGCCGTCGTGCTCGGCCACGCCGCGCTCGAACCAGGCGCGGCCGTCGAAGTGCAGCAGTTGCACCGGCATCGCATCGAGCACCTCGTTGCCGACGATCACACCTTGCAGCTCGTTGGGCAGTGCATCGACCCACTGCGCGCGATCTCCAAACGCTGCGAGCCGCGCTTGCTGCTGCACGCGCAGGCCGCTGGAGAGATCGACGATCGTGTAGCGGCGCAAGCGCTCGCCCAGTCCGCCGAGCAACTGCGCCGCGAGCGCGCCGCTGCCGGCTCCGAACTCCCAAACCTCGTCGGT
>CADEEN010000251.1:0-3370 GCA_902826345.1 uncultured Burkholderiales bacterium
TGGGCTCGTCGGCGTTGCGGATGATGCGGATCACCTCGTCGATGTTCAGCAGCACGAGCTGCCGGCCTTCGAGCACGTGGATGCGATCCGTCACCTTGCCCAGCCGGTGCCGCGTGCGCCGAGCCACCGTGCTCTGGCGGAACTCGACCCACTCGGTGAGCATCTGGCGCAGGCTCTTCTGCACCGGCCGGCCATCGATGCCGATCATCGTCAGGTTCAGCGGCGCGTTGGTCTCGAGGCTCGTCTGCGCGTGCAACGTGTTGATCAGCTCCTGCTGTTCTATCGTGCGCGTCTTCGGTTCGAACACCAGCCGCACCGGCGCGTCCTTGCTCGACTCGTCGCGCACCGCGTCCAGCACCGCGAGCACCGTTTGCTTCAATTGCACCTGGTCCTGCGACAGCGTCTTCTTGCCGGCCTTGACCTTCGGGTTCGTCAGCTCCTCGATCTCTTCGAGCACCTTCTGCGAGCTCACGCCGGGCGGCAACTCGTGCACGACGAGCTGCCACTGCCCGCGCGCCAGATCTTCGATCGTCCAGCGGGCGCGCACCTTCAGGCTGCCGCGCCCGGTTCGATACGCCTCGCGGATGTCTTCATCGCTGCTGATGACCTGCCCACCGCCCGGAAAGTCCGGTCCCGGCAGCAACTCGAACAGCGCGTCATCGGTGAGCTTGTCGTTCTTGATCAGCGCCACCGCCGCCGCCGCGACCTCGCGCAAGTTGTGGCTCGGGATCTCGGTGGCCAGACCCACGGCGATGCCGCTCGCGCCATTGAGCAGCACGAAGGGCAGCCGCGCCGGCAACTGCTTCGGCTCTTCGAACGAGCCTTCGTAGTTGGGCACGAAATCGACCGTGCCTTCGTCGATCTCGTCGATCAGCAGGCGCGAGATCGGCGCCAGCCGCGCTTCGGTGTAGCGCATCGCCGCCGCGCCGTCGCCGTCGCGTGAGCCGAAGTTGCCCTGGCCGTCGATCAGCGGATAGCGCTGCGAAAAATCCTGCGCCATGCGCACCAGCGCGTCGTAGGCCGCGGTGTCTCCGTGCGGGTGGTACTTGCCGATGACGTCGCCGACGACACGCGCGCTCTTCACCGGCTTGGCGCCGGACGTGCCCGACCAGCCGAGGCCCAATTGCTGCATCGCATAAAGGATGCGCCGCTGCACCGGCTTCTGGCCATCGCACACATCGGGCAGCGCGCGGCCCTTGACGACGGACAACGCGTACTCGAGATAAGCGCGCTCGGCGTACTCGGCCAGCGCGATCGCGTCGCCGCCGGCGGGCGGGTCGGGAGTGAACAGGTCTTTCATGCGGCGCGCAGTGTAGCCAGCAGCCGTGCACCCGCATTGGCTCTCTTGCTGTCACACGGCCGAAAGACTACCGTCGCATGCTGTCCCCTCACGCCAATTGCCCAACAACAGGAGACGAACGATGAAGCAGATCCTTTGCGCCGGCGCGCTCGCACTGGCCGCGGTGGTGTCGTCAGCGCCGGCGCTGGCCGACAACGACAACCACCGCCAGCGCGGCTGGAACAGCGAGAAAGACCGCCCGCTCGTCATCGGCCACCGCGGCGCCAGCGGCTACCTGCCCGAGCACACGCTGGAGAGCTATGCGCTGGCGATCGAACTCGGCGCCGACTACATCGAGCCCGACCTCGTGGCGACCAAAGACGGCCACCTGATCGCGCGCCACGAGCCGAACATGATCAACACCACCAACGTCAGCCAGCTGCCGCAGTTCGCCAGCCGCAAGCGCACGCTGGCTGTGGACGGCGTGCCCGAAGTCGGCTTCTTCGCCAGCGACTTCACGCTCGCCGAGATCAAGACGCTGCGCGCGGTGCAGGCCTTCGGCGAGCGTGACCAGGGCTTCAACGGCAGCTATGCGATCCCGACCTTCGACGAGGTGATCCAACTCGCCAAGCGCAAAGGCGCCGAAGAAGGGCGCACGATCGGCGTCTACCCGGAAACCAAGCACCCGACGCTGCACCAGAGCCTCGGCCTGGCGCTCGAAGACCGCGTGCTGCACGTGCTGCAACGCCACGGCTGGAACCACCGCAGCGCGCCGGTCTTCATCCAGAGCTTCGAGCAGGCGAATTTGAAGTACTTGCGCACGAAGACCTCGGTGCGCCTGGTGCAACTGGTCGATGCCAACGACGTCAACGCCGACGGCACGCTCGACTTCACGCCGCCGTTCGATCGCCCGTACGACTGGGCCGTCGCCGGCCGCGCCGGCCGCTTCGCCGACCTGCTGACACCGCAGGGGCTGGCCGAGGTGCGCACCTACGCCGACGGTGTCGGGCCGTGGAAGCCGTACATCATCTCGTCGGTGTGTGTCACCGTCGTCAACAACGCTTGCGCCGACAGCAACGGCGACGGCCTGGTCAACGACGCCGACCGCAAGCTGCTGCCGGCGAGCACCGTCGTCGCCGATGCGCATGCGCAGGGTCTTCTCGTGCATCCGTACACCTTCCGCAACGAGCAGCGTCGCCTGGCGAGCAACTACACCGGCAACCCGGTCAACGAGTACCTGGCGTTCTACGAAGCCGGCGTCGATGGCCTGTTCTCCGACTTCCCCGACACTGCCGTCGTCGCGCGCTCGCTGTGGGTGTTGAAGAACGATCCCGATGCGGCGAAGTGTCTGGTGCAAGGCAAGCATGGCCGCAAAGGTTCCTGCAAGGGCCTGCGCTGGCTGAACGCCAACTGATCGAGGCGCAGTCGGCATCAGGGCCACAATGTCCTGATGCCGACTGCTTCCGTTGCCGACTCGCGCCAGGCTTGGCAGCGCCTGGCCATCGTGCTCGCGCTGATGACGATCGGCAGCGGCGCGATGTACGTCATCGCCGTCGTGCTGCCCGCGGTGCAGGCCGAGTTCGGCGTGGCGCGCGCCGATGCCTCGCTGCCGTACACGCTGATGATGGTCGGCTTCGGCCTCGGCGGCATAGCGATGGGCAAGCTCGCCGACCGCTTCGGTGTGATGTGGGTCGTGTTGCTCGGCACGGTCGGCCTCGGCGCCGGCTTCATCGTCGCCGGCATGTCCGGCAACCTGATGATGTTCGCGATGGTGCACGGTGTGCTGCTCGGCGCCTGCGGCAGCGCGGCCACGTTCGCGCCGCTGGTGGCCGACACCTCGCTGTGGTTCGTCCGCCGCCGCGGCATCGCGGTAGCCATCTGCGCCAGCGGCAACTACGCCGCCGGCGCGATCTGGCCGCCGATCGTGCAGCACTTCGTCGAGATCGTCGGCTGGCGCAGCACCTACGTCGGCCTCGGTGTGTTCTGCGCACTGACGATGCCGCTGCTCGCGCTCGGCTTGCGCGCACGGCCACCGGCGGCGCTGGCCGCAGCGTCATCGACGCGCGCCGTTGCCTCGAGCCGCCCGTTCGG
>CADEEN010000251.1:3380-6421 GCA_902826345.1 uncultured Burkholderiales bacterium
GTACACCGAGCGAGCGCCCGTTCGGCCTGTCATTGAACGGCGCGCAGGGCCTGCTGTGCGTGGCCGGCGTGGCCTGCTGCGTGGCGATGTCGATGCCGCAGGTGCACATCGTGGCCTATTGCGGCGATCTCGGCTACGGCGCCGCGCGCGGCGCCGAGATGCTCAGCCTGATGCTGGCCTGCGGCATCGTCAGCCGCCTGGTCAGCGGCGCGATCTGCGACCGCATCGGCGGCCTGCGCACGCTTTTGCTCGGCTCGGTGCTGCAAGGCCTGGCGCTGCTGCTGTTCCTGCCTTTCGACGGGCTCGTCTCGCTCTACATCATCTCGGCGCTGTTCGGCTTGTTCCAAGGCGGCATCGTGCCGAGCTACGCGATCATCGTGCGCGAGCACTTTCCTGCGGCCGAAGCCGGCGCGCGCGTCGGCACCGTGCTGATGGCCACGCTGTTCGGCATGGCACTGGGCGGCTGGATGTCGGGCAAGGTGTTCGACCTCACCGGTTCGTACCAGGCGGCGTTCGTCAACGGCATCGGCTGGAACCTGCTCAACCTGTCGATCGTGGTCTTCCTGCTCTGGCGCGTGCGCGCGGGCGTGGCTTCGGCTTCGTTGCCGGGCAACGCCCAGCGATAGCCTGCGACCGTCGTCGCTACGGCGCCGCCGCTTCCACGTTGCGCACCACGCGCTGCGGATAAGGAATCTCGACGCCGCTCTCGCCCAGCGTGCGCAGAATGGCCAGGTTGACGTCGCTGCGCACGTTGCCCTGGCCGTTGTGCGGATCTTCGATCCAGAACCAGATGCTGAGCTCCAGGCCGTCGGCGGCGAACGACGCCAGTTGCACGCCCGGTGCCGGATCGGCAATCACGCGCGGAACCGCGGCCACCGACTGCTGCAGCTGCGGGATCAGCGCCTGCAGGTCGGTGCCGTAGGCGACCTGCACCGTGGTGTTGATCGAGACCTTGGGATCGGCCAGCGACGAGTTCTCGACGCGCTGCGTGATCAGCATCTCGTTGGGCACGATCGACTCGCGCCCGCTCAGCGCGCGCACGACGGTGTAGCGCGTGCTGATGTCGGTGATGCGGCCCTCGAAGCCGTCGACCTTGACCAGGTCGCCGATGCGCAACGAGCGTTCGGCCAGGATGACGAAGCCGCTGACGTAGTTGGCCGCAAGCTTCTGCAGGCCCAGGCCGATGCCCACGCCGAGCGCGCCGCCGAACACGCCGAGCGCGCCGATCGGGATGCCCGCGGCCGACAGCGCCAGCAGCACGCCCACCAACAGCAGCAATCCGCGCACCGCATTGGCGGCGATCTTGCGCAGCGACAGGTTGCTCGACACGGCGCCGGCCAGCAGCCGCGTTTCGATCGCCGCGGAGACCCACAGCGCCACCACCATCACCACCACCGCCGACAAGCTGCCCTCGAGCAGGCTGCGCAGGCTGATGTCGGCGCCGCCGAGCTTCCACTTCAGCGTGTCCATTTCTTCGAGCAACAGTGGCAGCAGGCCGGTGACCCAGAGCACCAACGCGATCCAGACCAGCCAGGAGATCGTGCGCTCGACCAGCCGCACCAACCCCGAGTTGGGGAAGGCCACGCGCAACACGCGCACGGCGACGCGAATGATCAGCAGCGACGCCAGGATCGGCACCGCGATTTGCAGCACCGCCACCACCTGCGTCTTGGCGAGCGCCCAGCGCGCGAGCAGCGCCAGCGCGAGCGCCAGCGCCGGAAACAGCACGCCGTCGAAGGTGCGGGCGCCGAACCAGACCGACGCCGGCCGCTGCACGTTGCCGCGCAGCGTGTGCACGATCAGCCAGGCCGCGCCCAGGCAGGCCGCCAGCACCGCCAGTTCGAGCAGCGCGCTCGGCCGCATCAGCGATTCGAACAGCGCGCTCAGGTCATCCACAGGCGCCCTCGCCCCCACCTTCTCAGCCGCCATCCGTCAGTCCAGACCGCCGAGCACGCGCAGATGCGCCGCCACGCTGCGCGCCAGCGCACCGAGGTTGTAGCCGCCTTCGAGGCAGGACACGATGCGCCCTCGCGCATGTTTGTCGGCCACCACGACGAGCTGCTGCGTGATCCAGGCGTAGTCGTCTTCGACCAGGCCCATCTGGCCGAGCTCGTCTTCTCGGTGGGCGTCGAAACCGGCGGAGATGAACAGCATCTGCGGCTTGAAGTCATGCAGACGCGGCAGCCACATCTGCTCGATCGCCTCGCGCGCCTGCGCGCCGCGCGCATACGGCGGCAGCGGCACGTTGACCATGTTCTCTCCCTTCGGCACAGCGCCGCTGTACGGGTACAGCGGGTGCTGGAAAAAGCTCGCCATCAGCATGCGCTCGTCGCCGGCGACGATGTCTTCGGTGCCGTTGCCGTGGTGCACGTCGAAATCGATCACCGCCACGCGCTCGATGCCACGCACGTCGAGCGCATGGCGAGCCGCCACCACCACGTTGTTGAAGAAGCAGAAGCCCATCGCCGCCTCTCGCGTGGCGTGGTGGCCGGGCGGGCGCACGGCGCAGAACGCGGTCTGCGCGCTGCCGTCGATGACCGCGTCGGTCGCCGCCACCGCCGCGCCGGCGGCGCGCAGCGCCGCCTGCCAACTGCCGGGGCCGGCGCTGGTGTCGGGGTCGATCTGCACCTGTTCGCCGCTGTGCGCAAGCGGCGCCATCGCGGCGCGAAGCCCGGCCACATGCAGGCCCGAGTGCGCGCGCTGCAATTGCTCATCGGTGGCCAGCGGCGGCTCGCGGGCGTCGAGCGCGTCGGCCAGGCCGGTGGCGATCAGGTGGTCGTTGATCGCGTCGAGCCGCTCCGGGCACTCCGGGTGACCACGGCCCATGAAATGCGCACGGCAATCGGGGTGGCTGAAATAAGCGAGAGTCATGGCAGTTGAGTTAACGTGCGGTGATGGGACACAATGATGTCGATCCCGCGCTGGCGTCGCGGCTGGCGCGGCTCGCGGATCAGATTAGCACGGTCATCGTCGGCAAACGTCAGCGCATCGAAGACTGCATCGCCTGCCTGCTCGCCGGCGGCCACCTGCTGATCGAGGAC
>CADEEN010000252.1 GCA_902826345.1 uncultured Burkholderiales bacterium
CCGCGTCCACCCGGTCGTCGGGATGCAGGCGCACCGCCACGTCGCGCGTCTCGCCCGCCGGATCGACCCAGTCGCCGACCTCGACGCCGGCAAAGGCCACGCGCAGCGCCTGCGCCGCATCGTTGGCCGAGATGCCGAGCGCGTTCGCCAGGCCGCGGTTGAGTTCGATCTTCAGCTCGTTCTGCGGGTCCTGCTCCGACAGGCCGACGTCCGTCGCGCCCGGCACCTGACGCAGCTTGACCATGAACTCGCTCGTGAGCTCCAGCAGCTTGCGCGAGTCGGGGCCGGTGAAGCGAATCTGCACCGGCTTCTGCGCGCCCATGTTGAAGTCTTCGAGCACCACGTACTCGGCGCCGACCAGGCGCGCCGTCAACGCGCGCAGGTCCTTGGCGATGGCCACGTGCGTGCGCTTGCGATCGATGCTCTTGCCGATGTCGACATAGACCCGGCCGCCGTTCGGCGTGACGTTGCTGTTGGTCGCCGTGGCCTCGGGCAGCGTGCGCGCCAGCGTCGCCGCGGCCTCGACCTTCAGCCTCGCGTATTCGAGGCTCGACGACGCGGGGGTGCGCACGTCGATTGCCAGCACGCCGGCGTCCGACGCCGGCAGGAAACTCGAGCCGCCCTTCCACACGTGCAGCCCGATCGCCGCGACGAAGGTGAGGATGGCGATGAGGAACATCCACGCGCGGTGGTGCAGCGCCCAGGCGATGACGTTGCCGTAGCGGTCGGCCTGATGGTCGAACCATTGGTTGAAGCGTTGCAGCACGCGGCTGATGCCGCGCTTCTCGGCCTCGTGGTGGCCCGGCGGATCGCCCCAATACGCCGACAGCATCGGGTCGAGCGTGAAGCTGATGAACAGGCTCACCGCCACCGACGCCACCACCGTGATCGCGAACGGCCGGAACCACTGCCCCGAGATGCCGTCCATGAATGCCACCGGCACGAAGACGGCGACGATCGAGAACGTCGTCGCTGCCACCGCGAGGCCGATCTCGGCGGTGCCGTTCAACGCCGCGCTGATGCGGTCGGCGCCGCGCTCCAGATGACGCACGATGTTCTCGCGCACGACGATCGCGTCGTCGATCAGCACGCCGATGGCCAGCGACAAACCCAGCAGGCTCATGAAGTTGAGCGTGAAGCCGGCCAGCCAGACGGCGATGAAACTGGCAATCACCGAGGTCGGCAGCGACAGCGCGGTGATCAGCGTCGAGCGCCACGAGTTGAGAAAGACATAGACCACGAGCACCGTCAGGCCGGCGCCGAAGACCAGCGCGTGGATGACGTTGTTGAGGCTGTTCTGCGCGTCCTTGCCGCCGTCCTGCGTGATTTCGAGCGACGTGCCGGCGGGCAGCGTCTTGCGAATCTCCTCGACCGTGTTGCGCACGTCGTTGGCCACGCTGACCGTACTCGCATCACGCGAGCGCGCGACCGACAGGCCGACGTTGGGCCGGCCGTTGCGGACCGAATGGCCGGCCAGTTCGGCAAAGCCGTCGGCGATGGTCGCCACCTGGCCCAGGCGAAGCAGTTCGTTGGCGCGCCGGCGGATCACGATCTGTTCGAACTCGGCCGGCGTTTCGAGCCGGCCGACCAAGCGGATGCTCTGGTCTTCGAGCGCGCCGCGCACCTTGCCCACCGGCGCCGTGGTGTTCTGCATGCGCAGCGCGTTCACCACCTCGGCGACAGAGATCGAGTACTCGCGCAGCTTCTCGGCGTGCAGCAGCACCGAGAGTTCGCGCCGCAGCGCGCCGTTGACGTTGACGGTGGAGACGCCGGGCAGGCCGCGGAAGCGATCGGCCAGCACGTCTTCGGCCAGCCGCGAAATGTCAGCATGCGATTGCGCGGTGGAGGAAAGTGCCAACTGCATGATCGGCTGCGCGCCGGGGTCGGCGCGCGTGATCACCGGCTCGCGAATCTCCGTCGGCAGTTTGTGGCGCACGCTGCCGATGGCGTTGCGCACCTCGTCGGCCGCTTCGATCAGGTTCTTCGAGAAGACGAAGAAGACCAGGAACTGCGCGCTGCCTTCCTTGGCCGTAGCCTGCAGCCGATCGACGCCGGAGACCGACAGCAGCAGCTTGTCCAGGCGCGTCACGATCTCGCGCTCGACGGTGTCGGGCGATGCGCCGGGGTAGACGATGGTAAGCACCAGCAGCGGCGGCTCGATGTCGGGGAACTGGTTGACGCGCAGCTTCGACAGCGCGAGCAGGCCCAACCCCATCAGGCCGATGATGATGACGACCATCGCGATCGGCCGCTTGACGCTGAAGTTGGAGAGGAACATGGCGCGCCTTCTATTTGGGCGCCGGCGCGGACGCTGCCGCCTTCGCCATCTCGATGCGCTGACCATCGACCAGGCTGCTGCCCGGGCTGCGCAACACCACGTCGCCATCCGCCAGGCCGGCCTTCAACTCGAACTCGCCGCTGCGCTCGTCACGCGCGCCGAGTTGCACCGCGACCTTGTTGATGCGGCCATCCTTCACGCGCCAGACATACGTGCCCTGTCCATTGGCAGTGCTGCGCACGACCGAAGCCTCGGCGATGCGCGGCACTGCGGCGCCGCCGCCGGCGATGCGGCCTTCGGCGTAGAGGCCGGCCACGCGCGGCGCCTTCGCGCCGTCGGCAAAGGCCACCATCACCTCGACCTGGCGCGTCGTCGCATTGGCCGTGGCGTCGATGCGGGTGACAGTGCCGACGAATTCGTCTTCGCCGAAACCGTTGATGCGAAAGACCACGCGCTGGCCGGTCTTGACCTCGGCCATGCGGTCGGCGGAGATCAGCCCCTCGAAGCGCATGCCGCGCGGGTCGATCACCTTGACCAGCTCCTTGCCGACGGCCGCGGTGTCGCCGACCGAGGCCTTGCGCTCGCTGACGATGCCGTCGAACGGCGCGCGCACTTCGGTGCGGCGCAGTTGCTGCTGTGCGCTGACGACGCGCGAACGCGCAGCGACGAGCTCGCTCTGCGCGGCGTTGCGCCGGCCTTCGGCGTCGTCGAGCGCCTGCGCCGAGGTCATGCCCTGGGCTTGCAGCGTCTTCAGCCGCTCGACCTGGCGCTGCGCCTGCTCGAAGGCCTGCGCCGCAGCACGCGAGCCGGCCTGTGCCGATTGCAATGACTCGCGGATCGACGTGTCATCGAGCCGCATCAGCAGCTCGCCGCGCTTGACCGGCTCGCCGTTGTCCTTTGCCACCTGCGTCACCACGGCCGCCACTTCGGCGCGCAGATCGGCACGCTTCTCGGGCTGCACCGAGCCGGTGATCACCGGCCCGCCGCCGCTGCCGGCCAGCGACACGGTGCGCAAATCTTCAGCGGCCAGCAGCAGCACCGGCGCCGCGGCGGCGTCAGGCACCGGCGCACTGGCCGACGGTGCCGCAGCGGCCGCCGGCTTGGCGGCATCGGCCGCGGGCTTGCCGCAAGCGGTTGCCAGAACAGCAAGACCGCACAGGGCGATCAGGCGAATCAACCTCATCTCGGGATCTCCGGGAATGTCTTCGGCGCGTCGTTCGGGTTGAAGTGAGCGCATGTGAGGGCGGCAGCTTAACTGCCGCGCGCCGTGCCCTTTGTTGCGCTGCGATGAAGCGACGGCGCGGCTGCCTGAAACGACGACGCAGCAGCCGCACAGCGGCCGGTTAAGGGAGAACCCTTGCGATCGAAGCCACGCGGCCCTTCCCATGTGCGGCGCGCTTGCCTAGCATCACCGCGCGCGCATTTGTGCGGCCCGCACGGCGACGCAACTCGAACAACGCAACAGAAGCAGGAGTCCCATCATGTTGTCGCCTCTATGTTCACTGTGGTCGCTGCTGGCCGCATTGCTGCTCGGCTGGCTGCTGTGCGGCTGGTTCGCGCGCCAGTTCCTGCGCGGCGCCGATGCGTCAGGCGCGCTGGCGGCCAAGGACCGCGACCTGCAACGATTGAGTTCGGAGATCGCGACGCTGCGCGCGCAGCCGCCGGTGGCCGAAAGGACAGTCGACAAAGTCGTCGACCAACCCGATGCCGCCATCGACCTGGCCGCTGCGAAGGCCGCGGGCTTTGCGCTGCAGGGCGCCGACGATCTGCAGATCATCGAAGGCATCGGCCCGAAGATCGCCGAGCTGCTGAAGCAGGACGGCATCCACACCTTTGCCCAGCTCTCGCGCGCACCGATCTCGCGCATTCAGACCGTGCTCGATGCGGCCGGCCCGAACTACCGCCTGGCCAACCCGCAGACCTGGCCCGACCAGGCCGACCTCGCGGCGCGCAACCGGTGGCCATCGCTGAAGGCGATGCAGGACGGCTTGACCGGCGGCAACCGCAAAGCCTGACGCGGGGAAGAAGCACACATCATGAAAAATCCTTTGTCATCCCCATCGACGGCCTCGCCGCAGTGGCGCGCGTTCCAGCGCGTCTACTGGACCATCGCCGCGACGCTGGCGTTTCTGCTGCTCGCCGGCTGGGTCGCCGGCTTCGGCCCCGGCGGGCGCGCTTGCAAGATTCCCGGCATGGCGACGAGCCAGGCCGCGCCGCCGGTGAGCGCAGCAGCGCCGGTGGCCGCGACGAAAGCAGCGCCGGCGGTCGCGGCCACAACAACGGCAGCGGCGGTGGCGACGCCTGCGGCCGCACCTGCACCGGCTGCCGTTGCGCCGCCACCCGCGGCCAAGCTCTACTTCCCGCCCGACAAGATCACCTTGCCGCAGAACACGGTGGCCGCGCTGTTGCCGGTGGTGGAGTACCTGAAGGCGAACAACGGCGCCAAGGCCTCGGTCTCGGGCTTTCACGATCGCACAGGCCGACGGGCGCGCAACGAAGAGCTGGCGCTGAACCGCGCTCGCGCCGCGCGCGGCGCGCTGGAGCGCGCCGGCATCACGCGCGATCGCATCGTGCTGCAGAAGCCGCAAGCGACGACAGGCAGCGGCGGCGCGGCCGAAGCGCGGCGTGTGGAGGTGGCGGTGCAGGTGCCTTGACGCGGCTCCCTGAAGCACCCCCTGAAGCACCACTAGCACGATCTGCCGCCAATCCGCCGGCCCGCTCGTGCGCCCCACTGCGCGAGCGGGTTTCTTCTTGCCCGCGCCGCGGCTGCCGCGCATCATCGCGCGCACACCACTGGAGAACGCTCGATGGCTCAGATCAACGTCAACGGCCGCGTGCTCGAGCACAACGCCGAGGCCGACACGCCGCTGCTCTGGGTGCTGCGCGAGCAGCTCGGCCTCACCGGCACGAAGTACGGCTGCGGCGTGGCCGCCTGCGGCGCCTGCACGGTGCACATCGACGGCGCGCCGGTACGCAGTTGTGCGATGCCGGCCGCGGCGGTGACGGCGGCGCAGAAGATCACGACGATCGAAGGCCTCTCGGCCAAGGGCGACCATCCGCTGCAAAAGGCCTGGGTCGCGCTCGACGTGCCGCAGTGCGGCTACTGCCAGAGCGGCATGATCATGGCCGCGGCCGCGCTGCTGAAAGAAAAACCGAAACCGACCGACGCCGACATCGACGCGGCGATGACCAACATCTGCCGCTGCGGTACCTACAACCGCGTGCGCGCGGCGATCCATCAGGCCGCGGGCAACCCGCAGCAGCGCACGGCATCGATCGAGATCGTGCATCTGCCGAGGAGCGTGGCATGAACGCGCTGCAACTCAACCGTCGTGAGTGGCTGGGCAGCGCCGCAGCCGCCGGCGCTTTCGTCTTCGGCTTTCCAACGGCAGCGTCAGCGCAGTCGGGCGCTGCGCCCGAAGTCAACGCCTGGGTCGTCATCCACCCGGACGACCGCGTCGTCATCCGCATCGCGCGCTCCGAGATGGGCCAGGGCACGCTGACCGGCCTGGCGCAACTCGTCGCCGAAGAACTCGGCTGCGATTGGGGCCGTGTCACCACCGAGTACCCGACACCCGGCGACAACCTGAAGCGCAACCGCGTCTGGGGCAACTTCTCCACCGGCGGCAGCCGCGGCATCCGCGAGTCGCACGAGTACGTGCGCAAAGGCGGCGCGACCGCGCGAATGATGCTCGTGCAGGCCGCGGCCGAACAATGGAAGGTGCCTGCGGCCGAGTGCCGCGCCGACAAGGGTGTGGTCACGCATGCGCAGAGCAACAAGCGCGCACGCTACGGCGAGCTCGCCGCCGCGGCATCGAAGCTCACGCCGCCCACCGAGGTGACGCTGAAGGACCCGAAGGACTGGACGCTCGCCGGCAAGCCGATCGCGCGCCTGGACACGGTAGACAAGACCACCGGCAAGCAGGTCTACGGCGCCGACCTGAAGCTGCCCGGGATGTTGAACGCCGCGATCAAGGACTGCCCGGTGTTCGGCGGCAAGGTGGCGAGCTTCAACGCCGCGGCCATCGACAAGCGGCCCGGCGTGAAGAAGGTGATCAAGGTCGGCGACAGCGCCGTGGCGGTCGTCGCCGACACCTGGTGGCACGCGAAGACCGCGCTCGACGCGCTGCCGA
>CADEEN010000253.1 GCA_902826345.1 uncultured Burkholderiales bacterium
CGATCTTCTTCTTGATCAGCTTTTCGATGTCGGACACCAGCCGCGTGTCGTCGCGCGCCACCAGCGTGATCGCTAGTCCGGAAGCGCCGGCGCGGCCGGTGCGGCCGATGCGGTGCACGTAGTCTTCGGCGTTGAACGGCACGTCGAAGTTGAAGACAGCAGGCAGGTCGGCGATGTCGAGGCCGCGCGCAGCCACGTCGGTGGCCACCAGCACATCGACCTCGCCGGCCTTGAATGCGGCCAGCGACTTCAGTCGCTCGTCCTGCGACTTGTCGCCGTGCAGCGCCGAGGTCTTCAGGCCGTCGCGCTCGAACGAGCGCGCCAGTCGCGCCGCGCCGAGCTTGGAGTTGACGAAGACCAGCGCCTGCCGGATCGAACGCTGGCGCAGCGTCTGACAGTACGCGCGCCGCTTGTCCTCGTCGGCGACGCTGTAGAAATGCTGCTCGACGTTGGTCGCCGTGGCGTTCGGCCGTGCCACTTCCACCGTCACCGGATCTTGCAGGTAGCTCTGCGCCAGGCGGCGGATCTCCGGCGAGAACGTTGCCGAGAACAGCAATGTCTGGCGCTGCTTGGGCAGGTACGACAGGATGCGCTGCAGGTCGGGCAGGAAGCCGATGTCGAGCATGCGGTCGGCCTCGTCGAGCACCACGTACTCCACCTGGTGCAGTGCGCAGTTCTTGGCCTCGATGTGGTCGAGCAGCCGGCCCGGCGTGGCGATCAGCACTTCGACGCCGGCCTTCAGCTCCGCCGTCTGCGGCTTCATGTCGACACCGCCGAAGACCACCATCGAGCGCAGGTTCGAGCGCTTGGCGTACTTGGCGACGTTCTCCGCCACCTGCACCGCCAGTTCGCGCGTGGGGGTCAGCACCAGCGCACGCACCGGGTGCCGCGCCGGCGAGGCGCTGGCGTTTTCGTGGTTCATCATGCGCTGCAACAACGGCAGGGTGAAGGCCGCCGTCTTGCCGGTGCCGGTCTGCGCCGCGCCCATCACGTCGCGGCCTTGCAGCACGATCGGGATGGCCTTGGCCTGGATCGGCGTCATCGACGTGTAGCCACTGTCGATCACCGCGGCCAGCAGCTTCGGGTCGAGCGCCAGGGTGTCGAAGCGCGTGGCGTGCGTCTCTGTGAGGTCGGGGGTTTCTGCAATCACCCGCGCATTATCCCTTGCTCCGTTGCTGCAGGGCCTTGCTCCGGTGCTCCAACGGCCGCACCACCAACCAGCGCGGCGCCTTGAAGCGCACGATGCGCCAGTACAGCAGCACGTAGGTCAGCGCGAAGAGCAGGATCATCGCCGCCTGGATGGCGGTGCTGTGGTAGAACAAAACCGCCGGCACCACCGACAGCGAGCACAGGATCCACAGGTACGGCGAGGTCATCGAGTTGCGCCGTGTCAGGTCGCGCGCGTTGAGGTTGCCCACCGCCCAGCGCATCAGACGTTTGAAGACCAGCATATGCAGGTGCACGCCGTCGGGCATGCCCGGCGACATGCCACGCAGCCATTTCTTGCGGTAGATCGAGAACAGCGTTTCGAACACCGGGTAGATGCACAGCAGCAGCGGAAACATCGGCGAGATGTCCGGGTTGCGGTGCAACAGCAGCACGGCCAGTTCGGCCAGATAGAAGCCGAGAAAGTACGCGCCGCCGTCGCCGAGGAAAACCAGCCCCGCCGGGAAGTTCCAGACGAAGAAGCCGAGCACGGCGCCGATGCCCACCAGCGCCAGCGAGAAGATGATGCGGTCGTTGACGTCGAAGGCCACATACGCCAGGCCGGCGAGCATGAGGATCACGCACATCGAGGCCAGGCCGTTGAAGCCGTCGATGATGTTGACCGCGTGGGCCACGCCGGTGATGACGAAGACGGTGACCACGGCGGCCCCGGCGGCGAAGCCGACCACCCAGTCGAGCCCCGGGATATCGGTGCGCACGATGACGCCGTCGACCAGATAGACCGCCAGCGCCGCCGACACCGCCGTGAAGAACAGGCGCCGCCGCGGGCTCTGCGCCTTGGTCAGGTCCTCGGCCAGCCCGGCAGCGAACACCGGCAACGCGGCCAGCAGCAGACCGAGCGTCAACGGCCACATCGGCGCCAGCTCCCACGAGGCCCAGGCCGCACCCGCAACCACACCGAGCACGATACCGACGCCGCCGATGCGCGGCACCGAGCGCACATGAAATTTCTGCGGGCCCGACAGATCGGCGTCGCCGACGAAACGTGCCAGCGGCACCGCCAGGCGCACGATCAGCAAGGTGGCCGCAAAGGCGGCGAGGGAAGAGATCAGCAAGAGCCACATCGCCCACCAGTGTAGTCACTGACCGGCAGCGCCCGCAAAGGCGCACGGGGCGGCACGCTAGAATCCGCGCCGCATCGACGAGCCCGGCCGCGCGTCTTGCGTGATGTCGCTTGGCCCATTGGGCGGCGTCGGTTTGCGCTGGTCTCGAACTCGCGTGCGGACGGCTCGCGCTGTTCGCAACGACCCTTTTCGTCACCCCCTCGCCCATGTTGCCAACGCGCCCTGTCACCGATCGTCCTGCTATCAAGCACTTGCAGCAAACCCTGTCGTCTTTCGTTGCTGCGGCCGTATTGTTGATGGCCGCGTCGTCGGTCTGGGCGCAATCGACGACAACGAACAACAACCAGCAGAACGAGCAGAGCGGCAGCCGCTCTAATCAAGTCACCGACAGCAACAACAGCAGCGGCACCAGCGGCCCGATCCGGCTGCGCCAGGGTGGCGCCGGCGACGGCACGTCTCAACAGCAACAGCAGCAACAACGCAGGCTCGACGACGGCCAGAACCAGAGTGGCCTGCGCCAAGGCCGCGACGCGCAGGACTTCATGCTGCTGCCGAGGTACGTGCCCGGCGAGTTCGAGATGTTCGTGCAGAAGCAGGCCGGCCCGGAGATCGACATCCGCCGTTTCGGCGCCGACCTGATGCTGGCACCGCTCGACCGCAGCATCACCGAGATCGTGCCGCTGGTGCCGGTGGACTACCTGATCAAGCCCGGTGACGAGTTGATGCTGACGCTGTGGGGTTCGGTGGATGCGGACCTGCGCCTGCTGGTCGACCGCAGCGGCCGCGTGTCGATCCCGCGCGTCGGCACCGTGCTCGTCGCCGGCGTGCGTTACGCCGACCTGCCCGCCGTGCTGTCGCAGCGCGTGGCGATGGTGTTCCGCAATTTCCAACTTTCGGTTTCGCTCGGTCAGCTGCGCGGCCAGCGCGTCTACGTCACCGGCTTTGTCGCCCGGCCGGGCACCTACAACGTCAGCAGCCTCGCCACCGTGGCGCAAGCCCTGCTTCAGGCGGGCGGTCCGTCTGCCGCGGGCAGCATGCGCAACGTGCAATTGCGTCGCGGCAAGGACACCGTGGCCACGCTCGACCTGTACGACATCCTGCTGCGCGGCGACCGCAGCGGCGACCGCGTGCTGCAGGGCGACGACGTGGTGCACGTCGGTGCGGTCGGCCCGCAGATCGGCCTCATCGGCAGCGTCAACCGGCCCGCGGTGTTCGAGTTGAAGCCGGGCGAAACCATTGCCGACGCGCTGGCGATGGCCGGCGGGCTGAGCGCCGTTGCCGATGCGAAACGCGTTGCCATCGAGCGCCTCGACGACCGCGCCACGGTGCGCATCGTGCAGGTCGAACTGCCGGCAGGGTTCACCTCGTCGCTTCGGCAGGGCGACGTGATGCGCGTCTTCAGCGCCGTCGACTCGGCGCTGCCCGTGCAGCGTCAGAACAAGCGCGTGCGCGTCGAAGGCGAAGTGCTGCGGCCGGGCGAATACGTGCTGCCGCCGGCCAGCAGCATCGCCGACGCCTTGGCCGCCGCCGGCGGCCTCACGCCCGCGGCCTACATCTACGGCACCGACTTCTCGCGCGAGACGGTGCGTGCCACGCAGCAACTGAACTACGACCGCGCGCTGCGCGACCTCGAAACCGACCTCGCGCGCTCGACCTCGACGCAGCGCGCCGGC
The DNA here is from genome assembly GCA_902826345.1 of uncultured Burkholderiales bacterium. Taxonomy (GTDB): domain Bacteria; phylum Pseudomonadota; class Gammaproteobacteria; order Burkholderiales; family Burkholderiaceae_C; genus CADEEN01. The sequence goes on from CADEEN010000253.1 coordinate 3,965, forward strand.
AGCGCCGGCGAAGAGGCGGCCTTGCAGGCCTCGCGCGACGCCGCCAACACGCGCCTGCTGGCCAGCTTGCGCGCGCTGCGGCCCACGGGCCGCGTCGTGCTGCAACTGCAACCCGAGAGCCGCGAGTTGCCGCCGCTGTCGCTCGAAGACGGCGACCGCCTGCTCATTCCGTCGCTGCCGACCTCCGTCGGCGTCTTCGGCTCGGTCTACAACGGCGGCAGCTACCTCTACAGCGATGGCCGCACGCTGGACGATTTTCTCGGCCTCGCCGGCGGCCCGACGCGCGGCGCCGATGCGCGCAGCACCTTCGTCATCCGCGCCAACGGCAGCGTCATCAGCTCGCAGCAGCGCAGTGGCTGGCTCGGCGCCCGCAGCTCGTTCGGCGGCGTCAGCGCCGAACCGGGCGACACCATCTTCGTGCCGGAAGAGCTCGACAAGACCACCTTCGTGCAGGCGGCCAAGGACTGGACGCAGATCCTCTACCAGTTCGGCCTGGGGATCGCGGGCATCGTGGCGGCGAGCCGGTAGCCTGCAATGCTCACCGCCCCTCCAGCGCAAGACGCTCTCCCCGCGGACGAGGACGACGGCATCGGCCTGATCGAGCTGGCGCGTCTGCTGGCCGGGCACTGGAAGCTGCTGCTGATCGGCCCGCTGCTGGTCGCCGCGGCGGCCTACGGCCTGACCTACGCCATCACGCCGACGTTCGCCGCGAAAACGGTGTTCCTGCCGCCGCAGCAGCAACAGAGCTCGGCGATATCGGCCATCTCGCAACTCGGCGCGCTGTCGGGCCTGGCCGGCGCATCGCTCGGCGTGAAGAGCCCGGCCGACCAGTACGTGGCCCTGCTGCAAAGCACGACGGTGGCCGATCGTCTGATCGACGAGTTCAAGTTGCAGCAGGTCTACGACGTCGAGTACCGCTTCAAAGCGCGCGAAGCGCTGGCCGACAACGTGCGCATCGTGCTCGGCAAGAAAGACGGGCTGATCACCGTCGAGGTCGAAGACGAATCGGCACAACGAGCCGCCGACATGGCCAACCGCTACGTCGATGAGCTGCGGCTGCTGACCAACCGCCTGGCGCTGACCGAAGCGCAGCAGCGCCGCGTGTTCTTCGAAAAACAATTGGTGCAGTCGCGAGACGATCTGGCCAAGGCACAAGACGCGTTGCAGGCCAGCGGCTTCTCGGCCGGTGCGCTGCGCGCCGATGCCAGGGCGTCGGCCGAAGGTTATGCGCGGCTGCGCGCCGAAGCCACGGCCGCCGAGGTGCGCTTGCAGACGCTGCGCCGCAACCTCGCCGACGCCGCGCCCGAGGTGCAGCAAACCATGTCGGCGCTGAGTGCGCTGCGCGCGCAACTGGCCAAGTTCGAGGCTGCGACCGACCTCAACGGCTCGCCCGACTACGTGAGCAAGTTTCGCGAGTTCAAGTACCAGGAAACGCTGTTCGAGCTGATGGCGCGGCAGTACGAGCTGGCACGCGTCGATGAAAGCCGCGAAGGCGCGCTGATCCAGGTCGTCGACGTGGCCAAGCCCGCCGAGCGCAAGGCCAAGCCCAAGCGAATGTTCATCACCGCGGCGGCGCTGATGGCGTCGTTGATCCTGCTCGCCGGGTTCGTCTTGACCCGTCAGGCCTGGCGGCAAGCCGCGCAGCGCGGCACCTCACTGGGAGAAGCGTCTTGACCGTCATCGTCACCGGCGGCGCCGGCTTCATCGGCAGCAACTTCGTCCTCGACTGGCTGGCCCACGACGACGAGCCGGTGGTCAATCTCGATGCGCTGACCTATGCCGGCAACCTGCACAACCTCGACTCGCTGCGCGGCGATGCACGACACGTGTTCGTGCAGGGCAGCATCGGTGACCGGACGCTGGTCGACAAGCTCTTTGCCGAACACCAACCGCGCGCGGTCGTGCACTTCGCCGCCGAAAGCCACGTCGATCGCAGCATCCACGGCCCGGAAGAGTTCATGCGCACCAACGTCTACGGAACGTTCACGCTGCTCGAAGCAGCGCGCGCGTTCTGGGTTGCGCAGCAAGGCGATGCCAAGAGCGCCTTCCGCTTCCTGCATGTCTCGACCGACGAGGTCTACGGCTCGCTCTCGCCGACGGCGCCGGCCTTCACCGAGACGCACGCCTACGAGCCCAACAGCCCGTACTCGGCGAGCAAGGCCGCCAGCGACCACCTGGTGCGCGCCTGGCACCACACCTACGGCCTGCCGGTGCTGACGACGAACTGCTCGAACAACTACGGCCCCTATCACTTCCCCGAAAAGCTCATTCCGCTGATGATCGTCAACGCGCTGGCCGGCAAGCCGCTGCCGGTGTACGGCGACGGCATGCAGGTGCGCGACTGGCTGTATGTGCGAGATCACTGCAGCGCCATCCGCACCGTGCTGGCGAGGGGCCGCGTGGGCGAGACCTACAACGTCGGCGGCTGGAA
>CADEEN010000254.1 GCA_902826345.1 uncultured Burkholderiales bacterium
CGACATGGCGCACGATGGTTTCGAGGATCGGCCGCGAGCCCACCGGCAGCATCGGCTTGGGCACGTCGCGCGTCAGCTCGCCCAGGCGCGTGCCGCGCCCGCCGGCCATGATGACTACCCAGTTGGAGCGCTTGGGCGTGTCGAAGTAATCGACGTAGATCTCGAGCCCGACGACACGGCTCTGGCTATCGACGATCGGCATCTGGTGGATGCCGCGCCGCCGCATCGTGGCCAGCACGCTGGCACGGTCTTCGCTGTCGCGCGCGATCGTTGGCGACGTGAACATCGCCGGCAGCACCGGGTCGGTCAGCGCGATGCCCTTGAGCAGCGCCCGGCGGATGTCGCCGTCGCTGAGCGTGCCGAGCAGCCTGCGCTCGTTGTCGACCACGAGCGCGATCTGGCTGCCCACGCGGTCGATCACCGCCAATGCATCGCGCAGACTCGTCTGCGGACTCACCAGCACCTGCTCCCAACTCTTCACGTTCTGCCCTCCACACTCCGCGCAGGCACACCGGTGACAGCGCCGCTGGCCACGTCGCGCACCACCGCTGCGCCGATGCCGGCGACCACACGCTCGGCCAGCGTGATGCCTTGGCGCACCACGGCGTTGGCCCCAACATGACTCTCCGCGCCAACGACCACATGGCCGCACAGCACCGCGCCGGGTGCAACGTGGCTGAAGGCGCCGACCTGCGCGTGATGCTCGACCACCGCGCGGGTGTTGACGATTGCGCCGCGCTCGATGCGCGCCAGCGCCTGCACCACCGCACCCGCAAGCACCTGCGCACCGGGTTCAACGACAGCGTGCACCGAGACGATGGCTTGTGGATGGATGACCGACGCAAAACGCCAGCCGGCCGCCTCGAGCCGTTCCTGCACGCGGCGGCGCGGGCTGCCGTTTTCGACACTCGCCAAGTCGCCGGCGCCGCCGATACCATTGGCAAGTTCGATGGCGTCTTGGCGGTGTTGTTCCAGCACGGCGTCGTCGCCGAGCACCGGCAGTCCCAGCAATGCTTGCCCTTGCATCGCCGGGTCGGCATCGACATAGCCGAGTACGCCTCGGCCCTGCGCGAGCAGCGAGTCGGCGACAACGAGGCCGTGTCCACCGGCGCCGACCACGATGACCGGTATTTGGTTCATGGCTCGATCGGCTCGTCGATGGCGTAGTCACGGCTGGCGCGGCGCCCGATTACGTCCCAGCACGCCAACGGCGACAGGCCCTGGCCCGGCCGCTTGAAGGCCAAGGCGTCGCGGCTCAGGATCTCGCCGCAGGCGATCGGGCGCGCAGCGACGATGCTGCGGCGCGCGATGACGCGATTGCCAACCTCGGCAGCCGCAGGTGCCTTGAGCGGCTGACCCAGCGCCTGCTCGACGTTGCGGATCGATCGCACCATGCTGGCGAGCTCGCCGGGTTCGAGCGAGGCGGCGTGATCCGGGCCTGGCAGCCGGCGGTCAAGCGTGAAGTGTTTTTCGATCACGGTGGCGCCGAGCGCGACGGCGGCGATCGACACCTCGGTGCCGAGCGTGTGGTCGGAGTAGCCGACTGGCAGACCAAAGGCGCTCGCCATCGTGGCCATCGCGCGCAGGTTCACCGCCGACGGCGGCGCCGGGTACTCGGTGACGCAATGCAGCAGCGTCACGCGCTCGCGCAGTGCGGATTGCGCCCGCTCGGTCGTGCGCGCTGCGTCCATCTGCTGCCGACTGGAGGGGTCGCCCTCTTGCGTAAGCGCAAAGGCGATGACACCGAGCGCGGCCTCGATGTCCGACAGCGTGCTCATCCCGGTGGAGACGATCAGCGGCAGACCCAGGCGTGCGGCCTGAAGCAGCAGCGGCGCGTGCGTGATGTCGCCCGAAGGGATCTTCACGGCAGGCATGCTGAGCGTGGCCAGAAAGGCCAGGCTCTCTTCGTCGAACGCCGTGGACAGGAAGCGGATGCCGCGCACGGCGCAGCGCGCGAGCAGCGTGTGGTGATCCGCAGGTGAGAGTTCGAGCCGGCGCAGCATCTCGAACTGACCGCCGTCATCGCCGGTATTGGCGATCTGGTAGTCGGCTTTGCGCGCGCTCGCGGTGACGAGGCTGTGCGCCTTGAAGGTCTGGAACTTGACGATGTCGGCGCCGGCGTCGGCCGCGGCATCGACCAGTTCGAGCGCGCGATCGATCGAGCCGTTGTGGTTGACGCCAGCTTCGGCGATGACCAGCGTGCGTCCGCCGCTCATGGCGTGGCACCGATCAAGTGGAAGGGCTTGCGCAGCAATTGCGCGGCCGGTGGCAGCGCGCGCAGCGCGGTGACGATGCGCGCCGCGCTGTGGCCGTCGCCATAGGGGTTGACGGTGCCTCGGCAATCGAGTGCCAGGGCTTGCCGGATCGACGCCGCGATCGCTGCACGCTCCGGTGCGCAATGCAGCACGGAGGCCGCGGCGAGCCGGCCGCGTTGGCGGTCGCCGATGTCGACCGTCGGCACGCCAAGCGACGGCGCTTCGTACAGGCCGCTCGACGAGTTGCCCACCACGGCATCGGCCGCAGCCATCAGGCTCAGGTAGCGCAATTGGCCGAGCGAGGTGTGAACCTGCACGCGCTGCCCCTGTTGCCCGGCCCAGCCATCGAGGCGCGACGCGATCGCGCGGCTGCCGCTGTCGGCGTTGGGGCGTGTGAACCAGATCGTGGTGTCTTGGCCGGTTTCTTCCAAGGCAACCAGCAACTCGTCGAATTCCGCCAGGCCGTTGTCCTGCGACAGCGTCACCGGATGAAAGGTCACCAGCAGGTTATGTTGGCCGAGCGGCGCGCCGAGCGCCTGCTGCAACTCGGCCTTGCCGAGCAGCGGGCGGCGCTGCAAGTGGTCCAGCCCTGGGCTGCCGACGACGTGCACGTGCTGCGGGTTCTCGCCCATCTGGCGCACGCGCCGAGCTGCGTCTTCGTTGGTGACGAAGTGGACCTGCGCCATCTTCGTGATCGCATGGCGCATCGACTCGTCGTATGCACCTTCGGTGACATCGCCGCCGGCTATGTGGGCCAGCGGAATTTTGTGCAGCAGGCAGGCCTGCGCGGCGGCCAGGATCTCGAAACGGTCGCCGAGCAGCAGCACGACATCGGGCTGCAAGGATTCGAGCGCGTCGGACAGGCCGATGACACCGAGCCCGACCGATTTGGCCACGGCGGATGCGCTGTCGCCTGCCAACAGCATTTCGACGCGGCGATCGACCTCGAAGCCGTCGGCCTCGATCTGGCTGACCGTCATGCCGTGCTCGGCCGACAGGTGCGAACCGGTGGCGATGAGCTGCAACTGCACACCCGGATCGGCTCTCAGGTCGTGCAGCACCCAGTACAGCAGGCCGTATTCGGCGCGGCTGCCGGTGACGACACAGATGCGCTGGCGGCTCATCAGGCGCCCAGCCGCGCGCTGCTCGGCAGGTTGACGACGCGCGTCTCGAGCGACTCGGCCACCGGCAGCGGCGCGCGTGGGCACGCCGCGTACATCGGCAGGTGGTGCATCAGCGTCCACAGCGGGCGTGACATGTAGCCGGCGTCATTCAGCGCCGCCAGCAGCGCATCGCGCGTGTCGGCTTGTTCAGGCGCGAGCACGATGGCGTTCAACCAGTAGTTGCTGCGCGTCTGCGCCGGCTCGCGCAGGAATTCGATGCCCGCAACGCTTTCGAAAGCCGCTGCATAGCGCTCGGCCAGCGCGCGCTTGCGCTCGACGAACGACGACAACTGCTCGAGCTGCGCGCAGCCGAGAGCGGCGTTCAGATTCGGCAGGCGGTAGTTGTAGCCCACCTCGTCGTGAAGAAAGCTCCAGCGGTGCGGCACGCGCGCTGTGGTGGTGAGGTGCTTGGCGCGTTGGCCGAGCGACGCGTCGTTGGTCAGCACGGCGCCGCCACCGCCGGTGGTGACAACCTTGTTGCCGTTGAAGCTGAGCGCGCTGACGCGGCCGACGTTGCCGGTGTGCCGGCCCTTGTAGCTGGCGCCGAGCGATTCTGCGGCGTCTTCGATCAGCACCAGGTTCCAGCGCGCCGCCACATCGGCCAGGGCATCGAGATCGCAAGGATGTCCGAAGACGTGCATCACCACCAGTGCGCGCAGTCTGGCGCCGGTGCGGCGATTGAACGAAGCGCCCTCGCGCAGCTCGACGATGTCGCCGAGGTAGGTGTTCAGGGCCTGCGCGTCGACGCCGAGCGAGCGCGTTTCCGAATCGACGAAGTGCGGCACGGCGCCGGCGTAGGACACGGCATTGGCCGTGGCGATGAAGGTCAGCGCCGGCATCAGCACTTCGTCTCCGGGCTGCACACCGGCCATCAACAGGCAGATGTGCAACGCAGCGGTGCCGTTGGACGTGGCCACCGCATGGCTGGCGCCGGTGCAGGCGCGCAGGTCGTTCTCGAAACGATCGACAAATGCGCCGACCGACGACACCCAGCCGGTGTCGATGCATTCCTTGACATAGTCCCACTCGCGGCCGCCGAACTCAGGCTCGTGCAGCGCGATCGTGCGCGACGCCTCGCCGAGCACGCTGCGCACGGCGGCCAGCGTCGAGGTCACGGTGTTCGCGGTGGCGTCCATCGATGCTCAGATGTTGTAGCGGCCGGCCTTGTAGCGCGCCAGGTTGGCCGGTTCGCCGAACCAGGCGATGGTTTCGCGCAAGCCGCGTTCGAGGCCAGGCAGGCCGGCGTACTCGGGTGTCCAGCCGGCGACGTCGCGCGCGCGCTGGTTGTCGGCCCACAGGCGCTCGACTTCGCTGCCCGCCGGGCGCAGCCGCTGCTCGTCGCTGATGAACTCGACCTCGCGGCCCATCAGCCTGGCGATCGAGCGCGCCGTGTCGCCGATCGAAACTTCGTAGTTGCTGCCGACATTGATCACCCGGCCGACCGCAGCATCGCTTTGCGCCACGGCGACGAAGCCGCGCACGGTGTCCTGCACATAGTTGAAGTCGCGTGTCGGATGCAGCGCGCCGAGCTTGATCTGCCGAGCGCCAGCGGCAATTTGCGTGATGATGGTCGGGATCACCGCGCGCGCCGACTGCCGCGGTCCATAGGTGTTGAACGGCCGGATCACCGACACCGGCGTGTCGAAGGACAGGTGAAAGCTGGTCGCAATCTGGTCTGCGCCGATCTTGCTGGCCGAGTACGGCGACTGGCCTTGCAGCGGGTGCTCTTCGGTGATCGGCACGAAACGCGCCGTGCCATAGACCTCGCTGGTGGAGGTGTGGACCACGCGCTGCACGCCCAGCTCGCGCGCCGCCTGCACGATATTGAGTGTGCCCTTGATGTTGGTGTCGATGTAGGTGTCGGGCGAGTGGTACGAATACGGAATCGCGATCAGCGCCGCCAGGTGCATCACCACGTCGCAGCCCTGCATCGCTGTGCGCACGCCATGCGGGTCGCGGACGTCGCCGGCAAAAACATCGAGCGACTGCTTGATCGCAGGCTCTGCTTCGTCGAGCCAGCCCCAGGAGTTGAAGCTGTTGTAAAGCACGAAGGCGCGCACTTCGTGGCCGCTGCGCACGAGGTGTTCTGTCAGGTGCGAGCCGATGAAGCCGTCGGCGCCGGTGACGAGGATGCGTTTGCTCTGGAGCTTCATGCGTTGAAACTGCGAAGACCGTCGATGACGGCGTCGATCTGCGCGGCGCTCATCTCGGCAAAGATCGGCAGCGAAAGGATGCGCGATTGATTGCGGTGCGCGTTCGGAAAGTCGGCCGCCGTGTGCTTCAGCCGCGCGTAGGCCGGCACGAAGGGCAGCGCCACCGGGTAGTTGATGACAGTCTGGATACCACGCGCGGCCAGGTGAGCCGCCAATGCATCGCGCTGTTCATGGCGGATCACGTAGAGGTGATAGACATGCTCGCGGCCCGCGGCCACGTGCGGCGCCGTGATGCCGGGGATGTTTTGCAATCGGCGATCGTATTCGGCGGCGATCTCCTGGCGGCGGCGTGTCCATGCAGCCAGATGCGGCAGCTTCACCGACAGCACGGCGGCCTGCAGGCCGTCGAGGCGGCTGTTGATGCCTTCGATGCGGTGCTCGCCTTTCTTCAAGCCGCCGTGGCGCGCAAACATGGCCATGCGATCTGCAAGCGCGGCGTCTGCGGTCACCACGGCCCCGGCATCGCCCATCGCGCCCAGGTTCTTGCCGGGGTAAAACGAAAACGACGCTGCCGCGCCGAACGTACCGACCATGCGGCCCTTGTAGCGCGCGAAGTGCGCCTGCGCGCAGTCTTCAAGCACCCACAGCTTGTGGCGCTGCGCAATGGCCATGACGGCGTCCATGTCGCAAGGCTGGCCGTAAAGGTGCACCGGGATGATGCCGACCGTGCGCGGCGTGATGCGCGCTTCGATCTGCGCGGCGTCGATCGTGAAGGTATTGGCGTCGGTGTCGCAGGAGACGACCTTGCCGCCGGCCTGCGTG
>CADEEN010000255.1 GCA_902826345.1 uncultured Burkholderiales bacterium
GGCGCGGTGCACGACTGGGTGCGGCAGACGGTGCAGATCGCCAAGGAAATGCCCGGCGTGCCGGTGAAGCTGCTGTGGTCGCGCGAAGAGGACATGCAGCACGGCCGCTACCACCCGATCACGCAGTGCCAGCTCACCGCGGGCCTCGACGACAAGGGCCAATTGACGGCGCTGACGATGCGCATCTCGGGCCAGTCGATCCTGGCCGCGGTGTTCCCGCAGAACGTGCGCGACGGCAAGGACCCGGTCGTCTTTCAGGGCCTCAACGCCGGCGGCGGCGAAGCGATGATCGGCTACAGCGTGCCGAATCTGCTGATCGACCACGCGATGCGCAACCCGCATGTGCCGCCGGGCTTCTGGCGCGGCGTCAACCTGAACCAGAACGCGGTCTATCTCGAGTGTTTCCTCGACGAAGTGGCGCATGCGGTCAAGCGTGATCCGCTCGAGTTGCGCCGCTCGCTGATGGACAAGCACCCGAAGCACCGCGCCGTGCTCGACGCGGCGGCGGCGAAGGCCGGCTGGGGCAAGCCGGCGCCGGACGTCAAAGGGCAGAAGGTCTTTCGCGGCTTGGCGCAGACGCACGGCTTCGGCAGTTATGTCGCCGCCTGCGCCGAGGTCTCGGTGAGCGACGCCGGCGAGCTGACGGTGCACCGCATCGTCGCTGCCACCGACTGCGGCCATGCCGTGAACACGCAGCAGATCGAAGCGCAGGTCGAAGGCTCGTTCGTCTATGGCCTGTCGGCGGCGCTCTACGGCGAGTGCACGGTCAAGGACGGCCGCATCGCGCAGAGCAACTTCAACGACTACCCGGTGATGATGCTCGCGCAGATGCCGAAGGTGGAAACCATCGTCATGGCCTCGGGGGGTTTCTGGGGCGGCGTCGGCGAGCCGACGATCGCGGTGGCCGCGCCGGCGGTGTTGAACGCCATCTTCGCCGCTACGGGCAAGCGCATCCGCGACTTGCCACTCTCCAAGCACAGCTTGAAGAAGGCTTGAGTTGAGGTTGTCGGTGGTGGTGATGGTCTTGGCATCGTCGTTGCCTGCGCGCGCTGCCGGTGATGCCGAGCGCGGACGCGCCATCGCCGAGAGCCGCACGCAAGGGTTGTGCGTGTTGTGCCATGCGCTGCCCGGCGTGCCGGCGGTGCAGGCCGGCACGATCGGGCCTAGCCTGGCCGGCGTGGGTGCGCGCTTGTCGGCCGACGATCTGCGGGCGCGATTGACGACGCCCGAGCGCTTCAACCCGCAGACGGTGATGCCGTCGTACGCGCGCAGCGACGGCTTCGCCCGCGTAGCGAGCGCGCGGCGCGGACAAGCGCTGCTGCAGGCGCAGCAGATCGACGACGTGGTGGCGTACTTGGCGACGTTGCGATGAAGGCGCGTCGCCGCGTCCTGCTCCAGCTCGCCGCCGGTGGCGCACTGCTGATCACACTGCGCCCGGCTCACGCCGCCGATGCGCAGCTCGAAGAAACCGTCACCGCCTGGGCCGGCAGCACCACGCCGCGCAGCGGCCGCATCACGATCGACGTCGCACCCCTCGTCGACAACGGCAACGCGGTGCCGATCACGCTGCGCATCGACAGCCCGATGAGCGCTGCCGACCACGTGCGCGAGATCGCCCTCTTCAACGAGCGCAACCCGCAACGCGACATCGCACGCTGGCAGCTCGGCCCGGCCAACGGCCGCGCCGAGGTGTCGACGCGCATCCGCCTGGCAACGAGCCAGCAGCTCGCCGCGCTGGCGCGTTTGAGCGACGGCAGCGTCTGGCAGCAGCGCGTCGATGTCATCGTCACGCTCGCCGCCTGCGTCGAGAGCTAGGATGCAACAGCCCCCACGTCGCTTCGCTCCTGCCCCCCAAGGGGGCGGTCAGCGGCTTCGGGCGGCCGGGCACCGCTGACATGGCCACCGCACGCACGCTGATCAACATCCCTGCGGCACGCAGCGGCGAGGTCATCGAGATCCGCGCCACGCTCGGCCACCCGATGGAAACCGGGCACCGGCCCGACAGCGTGGGCAAGCTGGTGCCGCGCAACATCGTCACGCGCTTCGAGTGCCGGCTCGACGGCGAACGGATCTTCGGCATGGACCTGTTTCCCGCGATCGCCGCCAATCCGTACATCGCCTTCACCTTGCGCGCCCAGCGCAGCGGCACGCTGACGTTCACCTGGGAAGGCGACAACGGTTTTCAGCACAGCGAAACCAAAGCGCTGACCGTGGCGTGATCGTGCGCCGCGGGATGGCGCTGGCGCTGTGCGCGCTGCTTGCTGCGTGCAGCGCACCACCTCCGGCCGCACCGGACACGCGCCGCAGCGGCTTCGACGAGATGAGCCCGGCGCTGCAAGCGATGCAGCGCGACGAGACGCGCCATCCCGGCATGCTCTGGGTGCAGGAGGGCCAAGCGCTGTGGTCACAGCCGGCAGCAAACGGCCGCAGTTGCGCCGGCTGCCATGCCGACGGCATGAGGGGCGTGGCGGCGCGCTATCCAGCGTTCGATGCCGCGCAGAACAAACCGCTGACGCTGGCCGCGCGCATCGACCAATGCCGCGTGCAACACCTCGCGCAACCGACGCAGGCCGCCGACGGCGCGCAGGTGCTGCCGCTGTCGGCATGGCTCGCGCAGCAGTCGCGCGGCGAGCGCATCACGCCGCAGCGTGACGAGCGCATGCAAGGCTGGGCGGCGCGCGGCGCGCAGCTCTGGCAGCAGCGCCTGGGCCAGCTCAACCTGTCGTGCGCGCAGTGCCACGAAGAGCGCGCCGGCCAACGTCTCGGCGGCGCGCCGATCCCGCAAGGGCACGTCACCGGCTACCCGACCTACCGCCTCGAATGGCAAGCCCTCGGCCCGCTCGAGCGGCGGCAGCGCAACTGCGTCGTCGGCGTGCGCGCCGAGCCGTTCGCGCCGGGCGCCGACGAGTGGCTGGCGCTCGAGGTGCACCTGATGCAGCGCGCAGCAGGCATGGCGCACGAAGGCGTGGCCGTGCGGCCCTGATCGGCGATCATCGACTGATGCAGACGTTGCACCGCCCCTTCAGCCTCATTGCCCTGGCGGCGCTCACCGCGTGCGTGATCGCGCCGCTGCAGCCTGACCTCGCCGCGCGCGCGCCCACGCTCGACGGCTTCGGCAAGATCGACGTGCCGGTGACGACGAAGAACGAGGCCGCGCGGCGGCTGTTCCAGCAAGGCGTGCTGCAGGCTTATGCGTTCAACGAGAAAGAGGCCGCGCGCCAGTTCAAGGCCGCGCTGGCTGCCGACGCGACCTGCGCGATGTGCGCCTGGGGTGTGGCCTGGCAATTGGGTCCGAACATCAACATGCCCGATCGCGGCGATCTGAAAGAAGCACGGCAGTACGTCGTGCATGCACAGCGCCACGCTGCCGCAGCGACCACGCGCGAGCGCGGCCTGATCGACGCCATGGCGGTGCGCTACGGCGTCGAGGAGCGAACCGGCATCACCGCGCGTGGGCCGGGCGAAGGCGACGTCTGTCGCGGCAGCAAGGGCGGCAACCCGAAGGCGGACCCGCTGGACATCGCCTACGCCGAGCGTCTGCACGCGCTGCTGCTGGCCCGCCCGGACGACGCCGAGATCCTGTCGCTGTGGTCGGAGGCGGCGATGATCGTCACCAAGGACGACTGGTGGGACGAGGCCACCGGCAAGCCCGCACCGCGCATCGGCGAGATGGTCGAGCGGCTCGACAAGCTGCTGCTGACCCAACCGAACCACACCGGCCTGAACCACTACCTGATCCACGCAGCCGACTCCGCAGCCGGCGCGTCGCGCGCCGTGGCCGCCGCCGATCGCATGGCCGCGCTGGCGCCGGGCTCGCCGCACCTGGTGCACATGCCGTCGCACATCTACGCGCGTGTCGGCCGGTACGACGAAGCCGCGCAGGTCAATGAAAAAGCCTTGGCCGCCGATGCGGCGCTCGATGACGCGCAGAAGAAACAGGGCTTCACCATCAGCAAGGATTGGCGCGGTCACAACACGCATTTCCTCTGGTACGCGGCGCTGATGCAGGGCCGCGGCGACGCTGCGTTGTCCGCCGCGCGCACGCTCGCCGCGCGCACCAAAGGGCGTGACCATGCCTATGCCGAATACCTGCGCAGCCTGCCGATGCTGACGCTGCTGCGTCTGGAACGCTGGGAGGCGCTGCTCGCCGAGCCGATGCCTGGCGGCGAGCGCGGCATGGCGCAGGCGCTCGGCGCGCAGGCGCGCGGCGTTGCACAGGTGCGCACCGGTCGCATCGCCGAGGCCAAACAAACGCTGGCCGACGCCGAAGCAGCACGGAAAAAAGTGCATGCCGCGCATGCCGGCGACGGCGACTTCGACCTCACGCTGCGCGACATGGCCGGCGGCGCCGCATCGCGCCTGCGCGCAGAGATCGCGCTGGCTGAAAAACGCGGCGACGAGGCGCTGACCGAACAGGCGCTCGCGGTGGCCGCCGCCAAACGCGCCGACGGCGCCGAGCCGCCGATGCTCGCCGTGGGCGCCACGCTCGCCCTGGCCGACATGCAGCTCGTGCTCGGCCGCGCGGTGGATGCCGAGGCCAGCTACCGCAACGATCTGGTCAAGCAACCCGACAGCGGCTGGGCTTTGCAGGGCCTGGCGCGAGCACTGGCGGCGCAGGGCAAGACCGCAGACGCCGCGGCGACGCGCGAACTTGCAGCCCGTGCGTGGGCACAGGCGGATGCGTCGCTGACGAGCCGGCGCTGAAGCGCGGGCGAGCCCATCATCGACACACCTGCGCGAGCACGAGGTCGAGCGGGCGCGGCATCCGATCGAGCGCCAATGCATCGACGAGCAACGTGCCGTAGCGCACCTTGCGCCCACTGCGCGTACCCATGAAGCGCCGCAGTTGCGCGTGGTGATCCTGCCGTAGCTGAAACGGCTGTGCCTGAAAACGCCGGAACGAGGCGAGCTCGCCCTCGGCTTCGATCACGCGCTCCACCGCCGCCGTGCCGAGCGCGCGGATCAACTCGTCTTCGAGATCGGCGTCGCAGACGAAGAAGCCCAGCGCCTGCGCGGTCGCGCGCGTCAGGCCGGCGCCGAGCGCGCAGCGCTCGAGACTGCGCAACACGTGACGCTCCTCGCCCACGTCGTACAGCCCGGCCAGCGCCAGGCCCAGACTGCGTGCGCCCAGCGCGTCGATGAAGTGGCCGAGGTTGGTCACGCCGCCGATCGGCACGACGACGATGCCTTCGGCGCGCAGATCGAGGGCGCGCCGTTGCGCGAGCGTCTCGACGGCAGCCTGATCGCTCCAGCCTTCGACGAGGATCGCCGCACGCGCCTGGGCTTCGGCGGCGAGTTCGCGGGCAGCGGCGGGAGTCAACGGTGGCCGCGGGCCGAACACAGTCAAGCCCGCGCAGCGGCATGCGCCACACCGAGGAACCACTGCTCGCGCATCGATTGCCACAAGCCGCGGCCGATGCGCTCGTCGCCCGCTGCGGTGATCAGGGTTTCACGCATGCCTTCAGCGATGCGTTCGATCACTGCCATCGGCTCGCGCACGGCGCAGCACTCGCGGCCGAAGGCGAGGAGTTCTTCCGTCGTCGGGTACGCACGGCTCGCACCGCGCTTGCCGCGGCGCAGCTTCAGCGCCATCGTGCGATCGACGTGCTGAAAACCGCCGGGGCGCTCGATGCGGTAGATCGACGTCGTCACCACGTCGAACAAAGGCGACAGCCACGGGTGCGCCGGGTCGTCGTAGAGCAGGCCGAAATTCTTCAGGTGCGCGTCGCCGTTCTTCACCATCACCGACAACACGATCTGCTCGTACAGGCGCGACAGGTTCTCCTTGATGTGGTGCCCGCCCATCAGGCGCACGACTTCGGCCACGTCTTCATAGCTGCCCTGGTACTTGCGATTCGACAGGCGGTCGTGCACGCGCAGACCCATCAACGCGGCGATGTCTTCGAAGCCGAATCGGCGCGTGCCGTCGAGATCGAAGCGATCGATCAGCAGCATCGACGCGTCGTCGTTGAGCGCGAACACCGGCACTTGCAGGCCCGCGGCTTTGGCGGCCGAGAGGCACAGGTATTCGTTGGCGGCGAGGCCGGGGAAATCGGCACCCGCCGTCTTGACGATCAGGTCGGGCACCGGGATCGACGCGCGCGACGGCAGCATCAGCTTGGGTTGCACGCCGGCCACGCCGATGCTCTGGCCCATGTAAGCATCGACCAGTTGCTCGAAGACCTTGCTCGACGCGCTGCGCATCAGCATCTCGCGTGAAATCGGCGGCGCGGGCGGCGGTGTGGCCTGGCCGAGTTGCCAGTAGCCGAGCCGGCCGACGGCGTTGTCGCGCATCAGCGCCAGCAGGTGCATCTTGTGTTGGCGCCGACCGAAAACTGAGCCACTTTTGAGGGTTGTGCCGACCCAAAAC
>CADEEN010000256.1 GCA_902826345.1 uncultured Burkholderiales bacterium
TCAAGGCCGGGGCGCCGGAGGAGATCCTCTTCGTCAGCAAGCCGCACATCGGCACGTTTCGTCTCGTCAGCATGATCGAGAAGATGCGCGCCGACATCGTGGCGCTCGGCGGCGAGATCCGTTTTCAGCAGCGCGTCACCGAACTGTTGATCGAGGGCGGCGCCGTGCGCGGCGTCACGCTGGCTTCAGGCGAGCACTTGCACGCCGACCATGTCGTGCTTGCACTCGGCCACAGCGCCCGCGACACCTTCGACATGCTGCACGCGCGAGGCGTGTTCATGGAGGCCAAGCCGTTTTCGATCGGCTTTCGCATCGAGCACCCGCAAGGCGTGATCGACCGCGCGCGCTTCGGCCCGAGCGCCGGCCATCCGATCCTCGGCGCGGCCGACTACCGCCTCGTGCATCACGCCAGCAACGGCCGCTCGGTGTACAGCTTCTGCATGTGCCCTGGGGGCACGGTGGTGGCGGCGACCTCGGAAGCCGAGCGTGTCGTCACCAACGGCATGAGCCAGTACTCGCGCAACGAGCGCAACGCGAATGCCGGCATCGTCGTCGGCATCACACCGCAGGACTATCGGCAGGACGGCTTGCCTGACGGCCCGGTGAGCCCGCTCGACGGCATGGCCTTTCAGCGGCGGTGGGAGTCGCGCGCGTATGCGCTCGGCGGCGGCGGCTACGTCGCGCCAGGCCAACTGGTGGGCGACTTCATCAAGGCGCAGCCGAGCACTCAGCTCGGCAACGTGCTGCCCTCTTACAAGCCCGGTGTGCTGATGACCGACTTGCGCACGAGCCTGCCCGACTACGCGATCAGCGCCGTCCGCGAAGCGCTGCCGGCGTTCGAGCGCCAGATCAAGGGTTTCGCCATGGCCGATGCAGTGCTCACCGGCGTCGAAACCCGCACATCGTCACCGCTGCGCATCACGCGCGGCAAGGACCGGCAGAGCCTGAACGTCAAGGGTCTGTACCCGGCGGGAGAGGGCGCGGGCTATGCCGGCGGGATCATGTCGGCCGCCGTCGATGGCATCGAGGTCGCCGAAGCGCTGGCCAAGCGCCTGCTCGGCGTTCAGGATGCGGCGCTGCCCGCCACCTGACTGAAGCCACCGTCGACGTACATCACTTCGGCGCTGACGCCGCCGGCGAGGTCCGACAACAAGAACGCCGCGGCATTGCCCACGTCGTCGATCGTCACGTTGCGCCGGATCGGCGCCACCGCGGCGAACTCCGCCAGCAGCTTGCCCAGGTCCTTGATGCCCGACGAGGCCAGCGTCTTGATCGGCCCGGCCGAAATGGCGTTGACGCGCACGCCCTTGGCGCCGACGCTCTGCGCCAGGAACCGAACGCTGGCTTCGAGCGAGGCCTTGGCCAAACCCATCGTGTTGTAGTTCGGCACGTAGCGCACGGCGCCGAGGTAGGTCAGCGTCAGCAGCGCCGCGCCGGGGCGCAGGCGCGGCAGGGCCACCTTGGCCATTGCCGGAAAGCTGTAGGCCGAGACCTCGTGCGCTGTGCGAAAGCCCTCGCGCGTCAGGCCGTCCAGGAAGTCGCCCGCAATCGCTTCGCGCGGCGCGAAGGCAATGGCGTGCACGAAGCCGTCGAACTGCGGCCAGTGCTCGCCGAGTTGGGCGAACAGGCGCTCGATCTGGGCGTCTTCGGAAACGTCGCAGTCGAAGGTCAGCTTCGAGCCGAACTCGGCAGCCGTTTCGGCCATGCGCTCTTTGAAGCGCTCGCCCTGGTAGCTGAAGGCCAGCTCGGCGCCCTCACGGCGGCAGGCGCGGGCGATGCCGTAGGCGAGCGAGCGGTTGTTCAGAACGCCGGTGACGAGCAGCCGTTTGCCAGCCAGAAATCCCATGGAAAAGCTCCGTGCAAGGGGTCAACGACTTCATTCTGTCATGGGTGTTGCGGGATATTGAGGGCACGTCTCTTGCAGAGTACAATCCCGCCTTCGCTGAAAACCCCAGTACGAACAGTGGGCGGATTTCAACAATCCCGCCCATTTTTTATGGTCGATCGGCTTTTGAGCGATTTCGACGTTTTTCGAAGCAACACGCACGAATGAGCTGGCAGCAAGCCACTGACAAAACCGTCACCGGACTCGGCTACGAGTTGGTCGATCTCGAACGCACGGGAGGTGGGCTGCTGCGCGTGACGATCGATCGCGTGCCCGGCAAGGCGTACCCCACCGGTGAGTCGGAGTTCGTGCTGGTCGAAGACTGCGAAGCGGTGACGCGGCAGTTGCAGTACGTGCTCGAAGTCGAGAACGCGAACTATGCGCGGCTCGAAGTCTCGTCGCCGGGGCTGGACCGGCCTTTGAAGCGTGAGGCCGACTACACGCGCTTCGCCGGCCTGGCGATCGAGTTGACGTTGAAGCTTCCTTGTCAGGGTCGCAAGAAGTTCAAGGGCGTGCTCGGTGCGCGCGACGGCGGCTGGCGCCTGTTGATGGAGCCTGCCGCCAAGAATGAACCCGAGCAGGTGCTCGATTTTGTTTTCGACGAGGTGCGCGAAGCGCGCCTCGTGCCGGTGATCGATTTCAAGGGCCGTAAAGCCAAGCAGGTCGAGACTGCTGGCGGAGAGTGAGAAAAAGATGAATCGCGAAATGCTGATGCTGGTGGACGCCATCTCGCGCGAGAAGAGCGTGCCGCGTGAAACCGTGTTCGGCGCCGTCGAAGCGGCGCTGGCGCAAGCGACGAAGAAGCTGCACGGCGGCGAGGTCGACATCCGCGTCGCGATCGACCGCGAGACCGGCAACTACGACACCTTCCGCCGCTGGCATGTCGTCGCCAACGAGGCCGGGCTGCAGATTCCCGACGCCGAGATCCTGCTCTTCGAAGCGCAGGAGCAGATCGCCGACATCGAGGTCGATGACCACATCGAAGAGCCGGTCGAGTCGCTGACGATCGGCCGCATCGGCGCGATGGCAGCCAAGCAGGTCATCCTGCAGAAGATCCGCGACGCCGAGCGCGAGCAACTGCTGAATGACTTCCTCTCGCGCGGCGAGAAGATCATGGTCGGCAGCATCAAGCGCCTCGACAAGGGCGATCTGATCGTCGAGTCGGGCCGCGTCGAAGGGCGCCTGAAGCGCACCGAGCTGATCCCGAAGGAAAACCTGCGCTCGGGCGACCGCGTGCGCGCCTTCATTCTCGGCGTCGACGACACGATCCGCGGGCCGCAGATCATGCTGTCGCGCAGCTCGCCCGAATTCATGAAGGAACTCTTCGCGCAGGAAGTGCCGGAGATGGAGCAGGGCCTGCTCGAGATCAAGAGCTGCGCGCGCGACCCGGGATCGCGCGCCAAGATTGCAGTGGTGTCGCACGACAAGCGCGTCGATCCGATCGGCACCTGCGTCGGCGTGCGCGGCTCGCGCGTCACCGCCGTCACCAACGAGCTCGCCGGCGAGCGGGTGGACATCGTGCTGTGGAGCGAAGACCCGGCGCAGTTCGTCATCGGCGCGCTGGCGCCGGCCAACGTGGTCTCGATCGTCGTCGATGAAGAGCGCCATGCGATGGACGTCGTCGTCGATGAAGAGAACCTCGCCATCGCCATCGGCCGCGGCGGCCAGAACGTGCGCCTGGCCTCCGAGCTGACCGGCTGGCGCATCAACATCATGACGGCCGAAGAGTCGCAGGCCAAGCAGGCCAAGGAAAGCGAGTCGGTGCGCAAGCTGTTCGTCGACAAGCTCGACGTCGATGTGGAAGTGGCCGACCTGCTGATCGCCGAAGGCTTCAACAGCCTCGAGGAAGTGGCTTACGTGCCGATGCAGGAGATGCTCGAAATCGAAGGCTTCGACGAGGACACCGTGAACGAGTTGCGTACCCGCGCCAAAGACGCGCTGCTGACGATGGAGATCGCCAACGAAGAGGCGGTCGAAGAGGTATCGCAAGATTTGCGCGATCTCGACTTCCACGGCCGCGGCCTCTCGGCCGAGTTGATCGGCAAGCTCGCCGAGGGCGGCGTGCACAAGCGTGATGACCTGGCGGACCTTGCCGTCGATGAGCTCACCGAGATGACTGCGATGGATGAAGAAGACGCGAAGGCTTTGATCATGAAAGCTCGCGAACATTGGTTCACCACTTGATCCAGCGCTGCACAGAACACCGAAATACCCAGGAACGATCCCCATGGCAGTGACCACCGTCGCCCAACTTGCCGCCGAGCTGAACCGCCCGGTCGCCACGCTGCTCGAACAGCTCCGAGCTGCCGGCGTGGCCAAGGGCTCGTCCGACGACAGCGTGATCGAAGCGGACAAGAACAAGCTGCTCGACCACCTGCGCACGGCGCACGGCAGCGCCGCGCCGGCCGAGCGCAAGAAGATCAGCATCACGCGTAAGAGCACGACCGAGATCAAGCAGGCCGACGCCAGCGGCAAGGCACGCACGATCCAGGTTCAGGTGGTGAAGAAGCGCACCTTCGTCAAGCGCGACGACGCGCCCGCGGGCAGTGACGAAGCGCCGCCGCCGGCCGCGCCGGTGATCGACGACGCCGAGTTGGAGCGCCGCGCCGACGAAGCGCGCCGTCAGGCCGAGCTGCTGCGCCGCCAGGAAGAAGAGATCGCCGAGAAGCGCCGCGTGCGCGAAGAGCAGGAGCAGCGCGAGCGCGAGGCTGCCGAGGCGCGCGCACAAGCTGCGGCCGACAAGGCCGCTGAAGAGATCGCCGCCGGTGCGAAGCCGGTTGCCGCCGCGCCGCCGCCCGCACCGTCTGCAGAAGCACCCAAGCCGGCGCCGGTACGCGTGGTCAAGGCCACCGACGACGCGGCCAACGAGAAGGCGCGTCTGGCCGATCTGGGCAAACGTCGCGCGGCGGCAGAGAACGAAGCGGCGGCCATCCGCGCGATGATGAGCGCGCCGAAGAAGGTGCTCGTCGCGAAGAAGGAAGAGCCCAAGCCGGAGGTCAAGGCCGACATCAAGGGCACGATCCACAAGGCGGCGGCGCGCCCTGGTGCGCCCGCATCACCAGGCGCTGCCAAGCCCGGCGAAAAGAAGTCGGTCAAGAGCGAAAAACTGTCTTCGAGCTGGGCCGATGACGCCGCCAAGAAGCGCGCGTTGAAGACCCGCGGTGACAGCGGCGGCGGCGCACGCCCCGGCTGGCGCGCGCCGCGCGGCCGCGGCCGTGGTGACCGTGACGGCAACGGCGCCGATCATGCGATCGCGCCGGCCGAAGCGGTGATCCAGGAAGTGCACGTGCCGGAAACGATCACCGTGGCCGACTTGGCGCACAAGATGAGCGTCAAGGCCGCTGAGGTCGTCAAGCAGTTGATGAAGCTCGGCCAGATGGTGACGATCAACCAATCGTTGGATCAGGAGACGGCGATGATCCTGGTCGAGGAAATGGGCCACAAGGCTTTCCCGGCCAAGCTCGACGACCCGGACGCGTTCACCGAGGAAGAAGAAGCCGCGCAAACCGGCGAGTTGCTGAGCCGTGCGCCGGTGGTCACCGTGATGGGCCACGTCGATCACGGCAAGACCTCGCTGCTCGACTACATCCGCACGTCGCGCGTTGCTGCTGGCGAGGCCGGTGGCATCACGCAGCACATCGGCGCGTACCACGTGCAGACGCCGCGCGGCATGATCACCTTCCTCGACACGCCCGGCCACGCTGCATTCACCGCGATGCGCGCGCGCGGCGCCAAAGCCACCGACATCGTTATCCTCGTCGTTGCCGCGGACGACGGCGTGATGCCGCAGACCAAGGAAGCGATCCACCACGCCAAGGCGGCCGGCGTGCCGATCGTCGTCGCGCTGAACAAGATCGACAAGCCGGATGCCAACGCCGAGCGCGTGAAGAACGAGCTCGTCGCCGAAGAGGTGGTGCCGGAAGAGTTCGGCGGCGATGCGCCCTTCGTGCCGGTGTCGGCGAAGACCGGTCAGGGCATCGATGCCTTGCTCGAGCAGGTGCTGCTGCAGGCCGAAGTGCTGGAGTTGAAAGCGCCCACGGCCGCGATGGCCAAGGGTCTGGTCGTCGAAGCGCAACTCGACAAGGGCCGCGGCCCGGTGGCCACGGTGCTGATCCAGAGCGGCACGCTACGAAAAGGCGACGTGGTCATCGCTGGCTCGAGCTACGGCCGCGTGCGCGCCATGCTCGACGAGAACGGCAAGTCGATCGAAGAAGCCGGCCCGTCGATCCCCGTCGAGATTCAGGGCCTGACCGAAGTGCCGCAAGCCGGCGACGAGTTCATGGTCATGGCCGACGAGCGCCGCGCGCGCGAGATCGCCACCTTCCGCTCGGGCAAGTACCGCGACGTGAAGTTGTCGAAGCAGCAGGCCGCCAAGTTGGAGAACATGTTCGACCAGGTCGGCACGGCCACGCAGACGCTGTCGCTGATCGTCAAGGCCGACGTGCAGGGCTCGCAGGAAGCGCTGGCGCAGTCGCTGGTCAAGCT
>CADEEN010000257.1 GCA_902826345.1 uncultured Burkholderiales bacterium
TGGCGGGCTGTCTTACACTCGGCTGGCGCATCGCGAAATTCCGCTCGAGCGTCGGCGACGACGAGCGCGAAGCACGGCTCTACGCCGCTTTCACCGTGCTCGGCAAGTACGCCAATGGCCTGGGCCTGTTGAAGTACCACTTCAATCGCATGCGCGGCCGCGTCCGGATCATCGAATACAAGTAGTACGACGGGGCCGGCTCGCCCCGGCCTTCGCCACCATGACCACAAAGAACCATCGCGTCGGTTTGCTGGGAGCCGGCTACATCGTCGAGGCGCATGTCAAGGCGGTGCGCGCGCTGCCGAACACCACGCTGGCGGCGGTCTGCGATGTCTCGAAGACGCGCGCCGAAGACGCGGCCGCGCGCTTCGGCATCGCCGGCGCGTTCACCTCGGTGGACGAGATGCTGCGCGCCGGCGTCGATGCGGTGCACATCCTCGTGCCGCCGCAATTGCACACCGACCTGGCGCGCCAGGTGTTGGAAGGCGGCGCGCATGCGCTGATCGAAAAGCCGATGGGCACCTCGGCTGCGGCCTGCCATGCGCTGGCCGACCTGGCGGAAGCCAAGGGCCTGCGCCTGGGCGTCAGCCACAACTTCCTCTTCATGCCGGCGTACGAGCGGCTGCGCGCGCACCTGCGCGACGGCACCATCGGCCGCCTCGATCACGTTTCGCTGCGCTGGCTGTACCCACTCGGCCTGGTGCAGTTCGGGCCGTTCAACAACTGGATCCTGCGCGCCGAGCCGAACGTGCTGCTCGAACTCGGCTCGCACCTCGCGGCCTTCATGGTCGATCTGGTCGGCATCCCGGAGGAGCTGCACGCCATCGCCTCGAACCCGATCGACCTGCCCGGCGCGCAGCGT
This sequence comes from uncultured Burkholderiales bacterium, assembly GCA_902826345.1. Lineage (GTDB taxonomy): Bacteria > Pseudomonadota > Gammaproteobacteria > Burkholderiales > Burkholderiaceae_C > CADEEN01. The sequence continues at coordinate 863 of CADEEN010000257.1, forward strand.
GTCTTCCGCCACTGGAGCGTACTGGCGCGCAAGGGGCCGACGGGGCTGAGCTTCGAGTTGTCGGCGACGCCGGGCCAGGTCGACCGCAGCGTCAGCGTGCGCGGCCTCGCCGCCTGCGCGCGCATGGACTTCGAGCGCAACACGCTGCTGGTGGAAGAAGCGAAAGTCATCAGCAGTTTGTTCGACGCGCTGCGCCAGGGCCGCGCCAGCGGCGCGGAGATGCGGCGCCAGGCGTGGTCGAACTTCGCCCGCCAGTTCACCGGCACGCTGAAGAAAGGCTCGCAGGCCAACCCGTTCTACGACAGCGTCGGCAATGCGGTGGCGGCGTTCTACCGCGGCATCGACGATGGCAAGCTCGACCCGCGCCTTGATGCGCGCTTCGGCGCGCGCGTGATCGGCGTGTGCGAGCAGATCATGCACAGCGCCGGCGTCGTGCCGGCGTCGGCCGCCAAGGCAGCACCCACCGTGCCGGCAACGCCGAAGCCGGCCACGGTGCTCGTCATCGGCGGCACCGGCTTCATCGGCAAGCGCCTGGTGCGAGCGCTGCTCGCCGCCGGCCGCGGCGTGCGCGTGCTGTCGCGCAGCCGCGCGACAGCCGCCTACGAGCTCGAAGGCCTGCCGGTCGAAGTGGCCGAAGGTGCACTGCACGACGCCAAGGCCGTGGCCGCGGCGATGCAGGGTATCGACGTCGTCTACCACCTCGGCAAGGCCACGGGACAGCGCTGGCAGGACTACCTGGAGCAGGACGTCGAGCCGACGCGCACCGTCGCGCAGTGCGCCATCGACGCCGGCGTGCGGCGCTTCATCTACACCGGCACGATCGACTCGTACGATTCGGCGCGCGCCGGCTCGGTGATCGACGGCAAGACGCCGCTCGATGCGCGCATCGCCACGCGCAACCACTACGCGCGCTCGAAGGCCACCTGCGAGGCGCTGCTGCAGGAGCTGCACCGCGGCAAAGGGTTGCCGCTGGTGATCTTCCGTCCGGGCATCGTCATCGGCGAAGGCTGCCCGCCGGCGCATTGGGGCGTCGGCATGTTCCATTCCGACAGCCGCGTCGAGTATTGGGGTGACGGCAACAACAAGCTGCCGCTGGTGCTGGTCGACGACGTTGCCGCCGCACTCGTGCTGGCGCACGACGCGCCGCAGATCGAGGGGCGCAGCTTCCTGCTCACCGACGGGCCGCTGCTGACGGCGCGCGAGTACGTCGACGCCGTGTCAGAGCATTCGCAGACGCGCATGCGCGCCACGCCGACGCCGATCTGGCGCTTTGCGATGCTCGATGCAGCCAAGGAAGTGGTGAAAAACGCCATCGGCCACCCGAACCGCAAGCGGCCGAGTTATCACGACTGGGCTTGCCGGCGCCACATCGCGCGCTACGACAGCGCGGCCACGTGCGAAGCGCTGGGCTGGAAGCCTGCCGGCACGCGCGAAGCGATCATCGAAAAAGGCATCGTCGCCGCGGTGCGCCGCTATATGCGCTGAGGGCGGGCTTATGCTCACTCGGACTTCAAGGAGGCCGCGATGAGTACGGTGCACCAACTCAGCCACCCGCTGATCCAGCACAAGCTGACGTTGCTGCGCGAGAAGACGCGCAGCACCAGCGGCTTTCGCACCTTGGTGCGCGAGATCGCGCTGCTGATGGCCTACGAGTTGACGCGCGACATGCCGACGCACGAGGTCGAGATCGAGACGCCGCTGGAGACCATGCGCGGCATCGCCATCGACGGCAAGAAGACGGTGCTGGTGCCGATCCTGCGCGCCGGACTCGGCCTCGTCGACGGCATGCTCGAAGTGGTGCCCGGCGCGCGCGTCGGCCACATCGGCCTGTACCGCGACCCGAAGACGTTGGCCGCCGTCGAGTACTACTTCAAGATGCCCGAGCACATGAGCGAGCGCGACGCCATCGTGCTCGACCCGATGCTGGCCACCGGGCACTCGGCCGCCGCCGCGGTGGCGCGACTGAAGGCAGCGCAGCCGCGCAGCATCCGCTTCGCCTGCCTGCTCGCGGCGCCGGAAGGCATTGCGCACTTTCACGCATTGCACCCCGACGTGCCGGTCACCACCTGTGCCATCGACCGTTGCCTGAACGACCACGGCTACATCCTGCCGGGCCTCGGCGACGCGGGCGACCGCATCTTCGGCACCCAATAGAATCGATCGCACTCCACCACGCAGGACCGTTATGAAGCTGATCGGCGCCGTCACCAGCCCGTATGTGCGCAAGGTCCGCATCGTCATGGCGGAGAAAAAGCTCGACTACCAGTTCGTGCTCGAAGACGTCTGGACCAACGACGCCATCGTCGCCTCGAACCCGCTGGGCAAGGTGCCGTGCCTGATCATGGAAGGCGGCGAGGCGGTCTTCGACTCGCGCGTCATCGTCGAGTACGTCGATGCGCTGTCGCCGGTGGGCAAGCTGATTCCCGGCTCGGGGCGTGAGCGCGCCGAGGTGCGCACCTGGGAAGCGCTGGCCGATGGCCTGATGGACGCCGCGATCCTGGCGCGGCTGGAGAAGACCTGGCCCGGCCGCAGCGACGCCGAGCGCAGCCCCGCCTGGATCGAGCGCCAGATGGGCAAGATCGACGCCGCGCTCGCCGCCATGACCAAGGGCCTCGGCGACAAGCCGTATTGCGCCGGCATTCACCTGACGCTGGCCGACATCGCCGTCGGCTGCGCGCTCGGCTATCTGGACTTCCGCTTTCCGCAGATCGGATGGCGCAAGCGGCACTTGTCGCTGGCGGCGCTGGCCGACAAGCTGGCGTTGCGACAGAGCTTCATCGATTCCGCCCCGCCGACCAGCTAAGCGCCTTGTAGCTGCCAGGTCTGGCTGCTCGACTGCGGCCAGTACACGCGATAGACGTTGTGCGGCCAGTCGGCCTCGCCGTGCATCGCGGCGAGCAGCGCGCCGGGCTTGATGAACGGCAGCAGGTTGATCAGCAACTTCACTTCCTGCTCGCCGGTGCGGCGCACGATATGGCGCGCGGTGATCTCGTTCGGGTGCTTCAGGCCCGCCGCCTGCACCATCTCCTTCAGCGCATCGAGCGTCTGCTCGTGAAAGCGCCACACGCGCTCGGCCTTGGTCGGCACGACGAGGGCCTTCATGCGCTGCGGGTCCTGCGTCGTCACGCCCGTCGGGCAGTGCCCCGTGTGGCAGGCCTGCGCCTGGATGCAGCCGAGGGCGAACATGAAGCCGCGCGCGGCGTTGCACCAGTCGGCGCCCAGGGCCATCAGGCGCGCGATGTCGAACGAGCTGATGACCTTGCCGGCCGCGCCGATCTTCACCCGCTCGCGCAGGTTCAAGCCGACCAGCGTGTTGTGCACGAGCAGCAGGCCTTCCTGCAACGGCGCGCCGACGTGGTCGGTGAATTCGAGCGGCGCGGCGCCGGTGCCGCCCTCGCCGCCGTCGACGACGATGAAGTCGGGCAGCAGTTGCGTCTCCAGCATCGCCTTGGCCAGGCCGAACCACTCCCACGGGTGGCCGATGCACAGTTTGAAGCCGACGGGCTTGCCTTGTGAGAGTTCACGCAGGCGGGCGATGAACTGCAACATCTCGACCGGCGTATTGAACGCGCTATGCCGCGCCGGGCTGATGCAATCGTGCCCCTCGGGCACGCCGCGCGCGGCGGCGATTTCGGCCGTGACCTTCGCCCCCGGCAGCACGCCACCATGGCCGGGCTTGGCGCCTTGCGACAACTTCAGCTCGATCATCTTGACCTGCGGGTCGCGCGCGTTGTCGGCGAACTTGTCGGCGTTGAACGAGCCGTCGGCATTGCGGCAGCCGAAGTAGCCCGAACCGATCTCCCAGATCAGATCGCCGCCCTTGGCGCGGTGGTGCGCGCTGATCGAGCCTTCGCCGGTGTCGTGCGCAAAGCCGCCGCGCTTGGCGCCTTCGTTGAGCGCCAGGATCGCGTTCGCACTCAATGCACCGAAGCTCATCGCCGAGATGTTGAAGACGCTGGCGCTGTACGGCTGCGTGCACTGCATGCCGCCGACCGTGATGCGAAAGTCGTGGCTGGCCAGCGCCGTCGGCGCGAGCGAATGGTTGATCCACTCGTAGCCCGGCTGACCCAGATCGAGCTGCGTGCCGAACGGCAGCTTGTCCTGCTGGCCCTTGCTGCGCTGATAGACCAGCGAGCGCTGCTGGCGCGAAAACGGCGCCGCCTCGCGGTCGCTCTCGATGAAGTACTGGCGGATCTCCGGGCGGATGAATTCGAGCAAAAAGCGAAAGTGCCCGATCACCGGGTAGTTGCGCAACACCGAATGCCGCGACTGCCGCGTGTCGCGAAAACCGAGGCCGACGAAGAACAGAAAAAACAACGCCCAGAAGCCGCCGAAGCCGAAGGCCACCCACGTGAACGCCGCGAGCAGGGCCAGCACCGCACTCAGGAACCAGGCGGTGTAGCGCACGGGGAAGTGCGCATCGAGTCGTGTCAGCCAGTCGTGCATCGTGGGTTCTCCTCGGGGCGCGATGGTAGCGGCCGAAGGACGGCGCATCCGCTCGCCGTCGGTGTGCCCGTTCGAGTAGTTCCGTCGGCCACGGCCCATGGCTATACTTTCGTCCGTCAGCGCCGATTTGCACCAGCTTGCGGGCGCTTAATCAAATTCCGCTAAACAGGCCCATGGAAACGTCCGGTACGGTTGGCACCGTCAGCGCACAACAGATGCTTTTCGGCGAGCCGCTGCCGCTGAGAAGCGGCGCCACGCTCGCGGCCTACCAGCTGACCTACGAAACCTACGGCGCGCTCAACGCCGACAAGAGCAACGCGGTGCTGGTGTGCCATGCGCTCAACGCCTCGCACCACGTCGCCGGCATCGACGCCGACGGCAGGCAGGGTTGGTGGGACAACCTCGTCGGCCCGGGCAAGCCGCTCGACACCGAACGCTTCTTCGTCATCGGCGTCAACAACCCGGGCTCGTGCTTCGGCTCGACCGGGCCGATGCACGCCAACCCCGCCACCGGCACACCGTACGGCGCCGACTTCCCCGTCATCACCGTAGAAGACTGGGTCGATGCGCAGGCGCGGCTGATCGACCGCCTGGGCATCACGCAGCTCGCCGCGGTGCTCGGCGGCAGCCTGGGCGGCATGCAGGCGCTGGCGTGGACGCTGCGCTATCCGGACCGCATCCGCCACTGCATCGGCGTGGCGACGGCGCCGAACCTGTCGGCCGAGAACATCGCCTTCAACGAGATCGCGCGCCGCGCCATCATCACCGACCCCGACTTCCACGGCGGCCACTACTACGCTCACGGCGTCGTGCCGCGTCGCGGCCTGACGATCGCACGCATGATCGGCCACGTCACCTACCTCAGCGACGACGTGATGGGCACGAAGTTCGGCCGCAAGCTGCGCAACGGCAACGGGGCCTTGAGCTTCGGCTACGACGTGGATTTCGAGATCGAGAGCTACCTGCGCTACCAGGGCGACAAGTTCAGCGACTACTTCGACGCCAACACCTACCTGCTGATCACGCGCGCGCTCGACTATTTCGACCCGGCGCGCGAGC
>CADEEN010000258.1 GCA_902826345.1 uncultured Burkholderiales bacterium
TGATGCTGATCGGCGCCAAGAAGGCGCGCGAACGCCTGGTGCAGGCGGGGGCGTGATGCTCGCATGAAGCGCGGGCAGATATTGAACGCACTGTTCGTCTGTACGCAGAATCGGCAGAGAAGCCCAACCGCAGAACAGGTCTTTGCGTCCTGGCCGGGTATCGACACGGACTCGGCAGGTATCGGAGCAGATGCGGAGCAACAGCTTTCGCCCGAGCAGATTGAATGGGCCGACGTCATCTTCGTGATGGAGAAGGCGCATCGTACGAGGCTGTCCCAGCGGTTCAGAAAGCATCTCAACGGCAAGCGCGTGATCTGTCTGGATATTCCCGACGACTACGACCTCATGCAGCCTGAATTGGTGCGCCTGCTTGAAGGCAAAGCCGGCCCATTTCTCAAGCGGTGAGCTCAAACGTACTTGATCCACGCCTTCACGATGGTCTCGAAGGCCTTCGCGTTCGCCTTCAGCGTCTCGCCGCTTCCGAGCGTGACCAGCGCGCGATCATTTGCCACCCAGAGCATCAGGCCTTCTGGATCCGGAATCTTCAGATCCGCATTGGCTTTCACCTTCGCGCCGGTGTGGAAGACGAGCTGGATCACATCCTTGGAGCGCAGGTTCACGGTGGCGAACCAGTCGCTTCGGCGGAAGCTGACTGAATTCCATTTGACGCCGTCGGAGATCGCCCGGTCTGCACGCAGCACGATCTTCCGCACGGCTTCGATGTCGGCGTGCAGCGGATGGACGAGGTCGCGCATGAATGCGTCGACCTCGTCCCCCGTCGCCGGAGCGGTTTTCTTTGGCGTCTTGCGCGCGACCGCTTTTCTCGGCGTTGCAGCCATGGATCAGCCCAACTCGGCCAGCACTTCGTCGAGGCGCTGGTAGCCGGCTTCCATGCCTTCGGTCATGCCGGACTTCGCAGCGCCGTCGCGAGCTTCCTTCGAAGCGTATAGGACCGTGAGCGTCAGCGTGGTCTTGCCGCCTTTTTCGGTGAAGACCTGCGCCACTTCGGTTTCGCCGCCGGTCCAGTCATCATCGAACTTCTCGCGGGCGCCGATGCGCTCGGGCTTGATGACGGCGGTAAACGTGCCGCCCATGGCCATCTTCCTGTTGCGGCCCTTGTCTTCCCACTCGTAGCGGTACTTGCCGCCGACGCGCAGGTCGATCTCGCACTCGTCGGTGCGGAAGAGCCACTGCCGGCCGGGCGCGGCGCCGCCGCGCACGCCGAAGGCCGCCGCGATCGGCGAGCCGCCCTCTTCCGGCACGGCAAGTGCGACGACGCGGCGCAGCAGCGCGCCGGCCGCCGCGGCGACGGCACGCACCGGGCCCGTGCTGTGCAGCGCCACGGCGCGCGCGCGCACGGCCGGCGGCGGTGCTTCGTCGAGCGCGGCGCGGCGCAGCAAGGCGCCGAGCGCAGCGTCGGCGGGCGTGAGGTCGGAGGGTTCGGTCATGGCAGTGTCCAGGCACACAGAGCGCCACGGATGCGCTCAGATACATGCCGCGGCGCGCGGTTCACGGCAAGGCCTCCATCGCCTCGCGCAGCTTGGCCAGGCAGCGCGCGCGCGTCGGCCCGATGCTGCCCACCGGCATGCCGAGCCGGGCGGCGATCTCGGCATACGCCGGCGCCTCGTCGGCGCCGTAGAGCAGGCCGAGCAGGCCGCGGCAGGGCTCGCCCAGCGCTTGCAGCGCACAACGCGCGCGGTGGTGTTGCTGCAGCTCGTCGAGCAAGGCCTCGGGCAACGGGTCGGGGTCGGGCAACTCGGCTGCGGGGTCGGCCTCGTCGTCGCCATCGCGATGCGCGGGCACGCGCTCGACGCTGCTGCGCTGGCGCTCGTGCAGCAGGCGCAGCGTTTCGCGCCGCGCCGTCGTCACCAGCCAGGCCTGCACGCGCTCGGGCTGCTGCAGGGCAGCCAGGTGCTGGTGCAGGCGCATGAAGACGGTCTGGAAAACGTCGGCGGCTTCATCGGCGTTGAGTCCGGCGCGGCGCGGCACGGTGTAGATCAGTCGCTCGAAACGATGCACCAGCCGCTCCCACGCGCGCGCATCGCCGCGCCGGCAGGCGCCGATCAGTTCGGCGTCGCCGTCGGGCGTGGGCGGTGCGGAAGCAGGCGCGGCGGACATCGGCGTATTGTCACTCGATGCGCCGCGGCGTCTTCGGAGCAACCACCATCGCTTCGCCTGCTCAATTGACCGATGGCAACCAGGTCGCGAGCTTCGGAAAAATCAGCAGCAGGCCGACGCCGACGAGTTGCAGCAGCATGAACTGCACCATGCCGGCGTAGATGTCGCGCATCTCCCATTGCGGCACGACGCCCTTGAGGAAGTACGCTGACAGCGCCACCGGTGGACTCAGCCACGCCGTCTGCAGCGTCACCGCGACGAGCGTGCAGAACCAGATCAGGTCGATGTCCGCCGCCTGCACGATCGGCAGCACGATCGGCACCACGATGAGCACGATCGGCACCCACTCCAGCGGCCAGCCGAGGACGAAGATCAGCGTCAGGATGACGATCAGCATCAGCATCGGCGGCAGCGACAGGCTGAGCAGCGCCTGCGCCAGCAACTCGGCGCTGCCCAGGCGCGAGAAGACAGAGCCGAACAGGTTCGACGCCGTCACCAGCAGCAGGATCATGCTGGAGATCTCGAGCGTGGCGTAGACGGCGCTGCGCAGCTTGGCCCATGACAGGCGTCGCGCGCCCACCGTCAGCAGGAACGTGGCCGCGCAGCCGACGGCGCCGGCGTCGGTCGGCGTGGCGATGCCGGCGAGGATGACGCCGAGCGTCGACAGGATGACGACGATCACCGGCATCACGCCGATCACGAGATCACGGATCACCGGGCCGAGCGATTGGGGCCGCATCTCGAGCGGCAGCGCCGGGCCGAGGGCCGGGTTGCGCCAGCAGCGAAACAGCGTCCAGGCGATGAAGATCGCCGACAGCAGCAGGCCCGGCAACACCGCGGCGGCGAACAGGTCGGTGGCCGGCACACCGACCACCGGGCCCATGACGATCAACATCACCGACGGGGGAATGAGGATGCCGAGCGTGCCGCCGGCGGTGATCGCGCCGGCGCTCATCTTCGGGTCGTAGCCGCTCTTGATCATCGACGGGCCGGCCATCACGCCGAGCAGCGTCACCGACGAGCCGACGATGCCGGTGGCGGCGGCGAAGATCGTCGCCGTGATCAGCACCGCCAGGTAGAGCGATCCGTTCAGGCCGGCCAGCAGTTGCTGGATGCCGTTGAACAGCCGCTCCATGATGCCGGACTGCTCGAGCAGGAAGCCCATGAAGAGGAAAAACGGAATGGCGGCCAGCACCGTGTCCTTCATCACCGAGAAGGTCTGCAGCACGGCGAGGTCGAAGATCACCGGGCCCAGCGCGATGAAGCCGGTGGCCAGCGCCACTGCGCCGAGCGTGAAGGCGATGGGGTAGCCGACGAAGATGACGGTGAACAGAACGACGAGCGCGACCAGCCCCAGGACCTCGTTGCTCACAAGGTGTGCTCCGTCGCAAGCGATCGCACGTCGGGCCACTGCCCGGTCTTCAGAGTGTGAACGCACTTCAGGCACTCGCTCACGCCCTGGATCAACAACAGCAATCCTGTCACCGGCATCGCCAGCTTGAACGGCCAGGTGATCGGCTGCCACGAGCTGCTGACGAAGGTCTCGTTGGTGACGTAGGCCTTCATGAAATAGCCCCAGCCGACGAACAACATCGCGCCGGCAAAGGGCAGCAGCATCAGCAGGTGGCCGCCGAGGTCGACCACCGCCTGTCGCCGCGGCGACCACTTGGCATAGAGCGAGTCGGTGCGCACGTGGCCCTTGCGTTGCAGCGTGAACGCCGCGCCGAGCATGAAGAAGGTGCCGTAGAGCATGAAGGTCATGTCGTAGGCCCATTGCGTCGGCGCGTTGAAGACGTAGCGCGCCACGACCTCGTAGCACAGCGACATCACCATCGGCACGATCAGCCAGGCGACCACGCGGCCCGAGAAACGGGCCACGTGGTCGAGGGCAAGCGCCACGCGCAACAAGCTCACTGCATGCTCACTTCGCGTTCGGCGAGTCGCTGCCGAGGTTGAAGTACAGGCCGTTGATCTTGTTCCAGTAAGGCACCACCAGCTTGGCGAAGGCGCGCTGCGAGTCGAGCGCTTCCTTGAAGAACGGGTTCTTCGACGCCTCGCGGTCGTAGATCGTGTTGGTGGCCTTGATGAACGCGGGGAAGATGTCGCGCGGCGTGTCGTGGATCTGCACCTTGTGCTCGTTCTTCAGCTTGTCGAGCGCCAGCGCGTTGCGGTGCACGTTGAAGGTGTAGGTCTCTGTCATCGTCGCCATCGCCGAGGCTTCGACGATCGCCTTCATGTCCGCCGGCAGCTTGTTCCATGACGTCTTGTTGATCAGCAGCTCGCCGACGTCGGTGCTCTGGTGCAGCCCTTGCAGGTAGTAGTGCTTGAAGACGTTGTGAAAGCCCAGCGCCATGTCGTCGGCCGGGCCGATCCACTCGGCCGCGTCGAGCACGCCGCGCTGCGCCGCCGGCACGATCTCACCGCCCGGCATGGCCACCGCGTTGATGCCCATTTCCTTGAAGATCTCGCCGACCAGCCCCGGCGGCGAGCGGTACTTCAGCTTCTTCATGTCTTCGAGCGAGCTGATCGGGTTCTTGAACCAGCCCAGCGGATCGGGCCCCATCGGCTGCACCATGAAGGGCTCGATGTTGAGCTTCAAGGCGTCGCTGTAGAACTTCTTGTACAGCGCGTTGCCGCCGCCCTGGAACAGCCAGGCCACGTGCGAGAGCTGGTCCATGCCGGTGCCGCCGCCGGCGGCCGGGTTGCTGAACAGGCCGGCGGCCGTGTTCTTGCCAGACCAGTAATGCGTCCACGCATAGCCGCCATCGACCACGCCCTTGTCCACTGCATCGACGATCTCGAATGCGGCGACAACGGCGCCGTCGGGCAGCATCTCGAACTTCAACTTGCCGCCCGACATCTTGTCGACGCGATCGGCAAAGCGCTTCATCAGGTCGAAATAGATGCTCGAGCTCGGCACGGCCGTCTGGATCTTGAGGCGCGTTGCTGCTTGCGCGCGCGCGACCGTGCCGCTGGCCGCCAGCGCCGCGGCGCCCGTGCCGAGCACGAGCCGTCTTGTCAGTTGAGTCATTGCAGTCTCCATCACCTTGCTGTTGGAAAAACCGGAGCCGGCCACCTCATGGACAACGGCCGCTCCACCCTTGCGCGAGTCCTCGCGAATCATGTCCACCGCCTTCTCGGCCATCATCACGGCCGGCGCGTTGGTGTTGCCCGAGACCAGCGTCGGCATCGCCGAGCAGTCGATCACGCGCAACCTGTCGATGCCGCGCACGCGCAGCCGCGCATCGAGCACCGCCATGGCGTCGGTGCCCATCTTGCAAGTGCCGGTCGGGTGAAAGATCGTCGCGCCGTGATTGCGGCAGAACTCGAGCAGCGCTGCGTCGTCGCGCGCGTCAGGGCCGGGCTTGACTTCGCGCTTGATGAGAGGACGCATCACCGACGACGCCGCGATCGCACGCGCGGCCTTCATGCCGGCGACGGCGGTGCGCCGATCGAGATCGGTGGCCAGGTAGTTGGGCTGCATCTCGGGCGGCTCGAGCGGATTGGTCGAGCGGATGCGGATGTGGCCGCGCGACTCGGGCCGCAACTGGCAGATCGACATCGTCATGCCGGAAAACGGATGCACCTTGCCGCCGGCCATGTCGGCCGACAGCGTGGCGACGTGGAACTGGATGTCGGGCGTGGCCGCTTCGCCCGGCAGCGCGCGCATGAAGCAGCCGCCCTGGTTGATGCCGACCGCCAGCGGGCCACGGCGATGCAGCAGCCATTGCAGGCCGAGCCGCGCCTGGCCGAGCCACGAGTTCAGATCGTCATTGGTGGTGCGCCGGGTCGACTCGAAAGTCAGCCGAATCTGCAGATGGTCCTGCAGGTTCTCGCCGACACCGGGCAGATCGTGGACGACGGGGATGCCGTGCTGGCGCAGCAGCGTGGCAGGGCCGATGCCCGAGAGTTGCAGCAACTGCGGCGACTGGATCGAGCCGGCGCAGAGCAGCACCTCACCGCGGCAGCGCGCCACACGTTCGACGCCGCCTTGCGAATACCTGACGCCGACGGCGCATCGGTTCTCGATCACCACGCCTGTGGCCTGGGCCCGCGTTTCGATCTGCAGGTTGGGGCGCTTCTGCGCCGGCCGCAGGTAGCCCTTGGCGGTGCTCCAGCGCCAGCCTTTCCAAGTCGTCAGCTGGTAGTAGCCGGCGCCTTCCTGTTGCGCGCCGTTGAAATCGTCGTTGCGCGGCACGCCGATCTCCGCGGCGCCGG
>CADEEN010000259.1 GCA_902826345.1 uncultured Burkholderiales bacterium
CCAGCCTGGCTGTCGGTGCGCTTTGCGCTAAGGCCCTTGGCACGCCTTTCCAGCGAGATTGCGGCGCGCGGGGCCGATGACCTGTCTGCGCTGCAGTCAGCCCCCAAGCACAGCGAACTCGAGCCGCTGCGCAATGCGGTCGATCAGCTTCTCGGCCGTCTGCAACACGCGCGCCTGCGTGAGCGCAGTTTCATCGCAGACGCCGCGCACGAGCTGCGAACGCCGATTGCGGCGATGCAAGTCCACGCCGAGATCCTGCAGCAACGCCGGCTCGGTGCGGAGGAGCACGAGCCGCTCGAGGGTCTGCTCAGGAGCAATGCGCGTGCGGGTCGTCTCGTGGCGCAACTGCTGGCGTTGACACGCAGCGATGCAGCGCCGGCTCAACGCGGGTCGGCCGTCGTCGACATGGCAGCACTGGTCCAGGAGTCCCTGGCGGTGCTTGCGCCGGTAGCGCATGCCAAGGGAATCCAGCTCGATCTGGAGTCGCCCGACGGGCCCACGGTCCAAGGCGATGAAGAGGCGCTTCGCACGTTGATCGACAACCTCGTCGGCAATGCCATCAAGTACGCGCCGGCCGACAGCAGCGTCCGCGTGCGCATGCATCGCGAGCCCGGCTCGCTGCAGCTGCTCGTCATCGACGAAGGACCTGGCATTGCGCCCGAACTGCGCGAGCGCGTGCTCGACCGCTTCTACCGTGTGCCGGGGCAAACGCAATCCGGCAGCGGCCTGGGCCTGGCGATCGCGAAGACGGTTGCCGATCGGCACGGCGCCACGCTCGAGCTGGCCGACGGGCCCAACGGCAAGGGGCTGCAGGTGGCCCTGCGCTTCACCGCTGTGCGCTAGGGGATCTGCCCGGAATTTGCGGACCAGGAGTTCCTGTGAAGATGGCTCTTCAACCTCGGAGAGCCCATGAGGAAGAGTCGATTCAGCGAAGAAGCAGAAGGTGGCCGTCTTGCGCGAGGCCGACGCCACGTCGGTGGCCGCGGCGGTCAAGAAGCACAAGGTCATCCAGCAGACCATCTACGCCTGGCGCAAGCACTTTGGTGAGCTTGCACCCTCGGACGTCAAACGCCTTCGAGCACTGGAGGCCGAGAACTCTCGCCTGAAGCGCCTGTTGGCCGAGAGAGATCTAGACATCTCCGTGCCAAAGGAGATCAACGCAAAAAAGTGGTGAGCCCGCAGGCGCGGCGCGAGGCAGTCGAGTTCGCTTGCGAACTCGGACTGTCCGAGCGACGCGCCTGCGGGCTCGTCGGCCTGCGGCGCTCGTGCCTGAGCTACGACTTCGCCTGCCCTGCCAAGGACGCGCCCGTGATCGACGCCATGAAGACCATGTCCAGCCGATACCCGCGCTACGGCTACGGGCGCATCCGCATCTTCCTGCGCCGCGCGGGACACGAGCTGGGCGTGCATCGCGCGCACCGGCTGTGGCGCCAGGCCGGTCTTCAGTTGCCGCGCCGGCGACCCAGGCGGCGCATCGCCACCGGCCGGCCGCGCCCGCTGCCGGCGGCCAACGCCGCGAGCACGCGATTACGCAGCACGTTGAAGGTTTGTTGGCTGCCACATTGCGACAGTGCCCCAGTGCGTGCCGAACATTCCCGTCGACCTCAGACATTCGGCGCGGCAGCTCGAATGATCGCGATGTGAGCGAAGGGAACCCTCACGGTCCGACGCTCAGCGTTCCCTTCGTAGCCTGAGCCGACGCTCGTGCCCGGTGGATGAAGTCATGCGCGATCACCTCAAGCCGTCGAACAACTCGACAGATGGTCATGCACGATCACGCCCTCGTGTTCCGGCACCTCCTGCTTCCACGGTGCCTGCGCGATGACCTCGCGTGCGTCGATCAGCCCCGCCTCGCGGCGCAGGCGGATGCCGGTCGGCGTGAAGTCGATGTCCTTGGTGTGGTCCTCGGCGGCCAAGCGCGGCGCCAGCAGGCGCACGATGTGCATCGTCGTCTTGCAGCCCCAGGCCGCGAGTTCCTCGACCTCGGGCGTGCCGCGCTGCGACGGCGGCAACTGCTGCACCAGCTCGCCGATGACATGTCGCAGGCGGTGGATCTGCTTCTGGCGCGCGATGTGGCTGTCGTTGCGGCTGGCGTACTGGATGTCCTTCTGCCGGTTGCTCACCTGCCAGATCGATTGCGGCGCCTGCCCTTGCGGGTTCCACAACTGCACCGCGAAGATCAGCGAGCTGCGGCGCGGGTTGTCATCGAGCACGGCCTCGATCGGCGTGTTCGAGTAGATGCCGCCGTCCCAGTACAGGTTGCCGTCGATGCGCACTGCCGGAAACGCCGGCGGCAGCGCGCCCGAGGCCATCACGTGCGCCACGCCGAGCGCTTCCTCGCGGCTGTCGAAGTAGCGCATCTGGCCGCTCTCGACGTTGACCGCGCCCACCGTCAGGCGCGTCGCGCCGCGAGCGATGCGGTCGAAGTCGACATGGTTGCGCAGCGTCTCGGCCAGCGGCGCGGTGTCGTACCAGGCGGCGCGCTCCACGCCGAGCGGCGTCAGCGGGCCGAACATCGCCGCCGGGTTCGGCGCGAAGAAGCCGGGCACGCCGTTGGCCAGCGTCATCAGGTTGGCCAGCGGATTGAGCGCACCAGGCTCGAACGGCAGGTGCGACAGCGGCGAGCGCCAGCGCAGCGTGTCCCAGAAGCCGTTCAGGCAATCGATGCGCCGCGACGGCTCGTTGCCGGCGATCAGCGCGCCGTTGATGGCGCCGATCGACGTACCGATGACCCAATCCGGCTCGATCCCGGCTTCCTGCAGCGCCTGCATCACGCCCACCTGGTAGGCGCCGAGCGCGCCGCCGCCCTGCAGCACGAGCACGACCTGGGGGCGCGGCACGGGCGCGGCGGCGGTGGCGGTCTTGTTCTTAGTGGGCATCGATGACCTCGGTGGGTTGCGGGGCGGTGGGCTCGGCCAGTGCCAGCACGCGACGGTGTGCGTGCTCGGTGGCCTGCAGGTAAGTCTCTTGCGCGTCGCGCAGCGCAGCGAAGGCTTCACGCAGCGACTCGGTGCGGCCGGCGCTGTGCTGCGCCATTTCGCCGAGCAGCAGTTCCGTCATGCGCGCCAGGCCGAGCGTGCTGCGCTCGATGTGGTGCCGCGACATGGCGAGCAACCGGTCCGCGGTCTGCGCGCAGAGCTCGAAGCTGCGCCAGCTGGCGCGCCAGGCGTCGTCGATCTGCACGAAGCGCAGCGGCGTGGCAACGTGCGACAGCGCCAGCAGCGCGTCGGCGGCCGAGCGGTTGAGGCCGGCGGTGGACTGCACGTTGGCGATCATCGCTTCGGCCAGCAGCCGCGTCAGCAGCGCGGCCTGGTGCAGCGGCTGCGCTGCGGCGGTGTTCATTTCGCCACCGCACCGGTGATCGACGCGACCACGCCGCTGGCCGTCTTGAACTGCTCGCCGCGGTTGGTGATGCCGTGGCGCTGCGCGATCCAGTTGAAGTCGGTGTAGACGGCCCAGACGTCGCCGCGCTCGTCCTGCGTGACGAGCAGGCGCACGGGCCAGTCGAGGCCGGCCTCGGCGCGCGCGGTGATGAACTGTGTGCCCAGCGGCGGGTTGCCGAATTCGAGCAGGGTCGATCTGTGCTTGAGCGCGACGTCGGCGCCTTTGGCGAGCTGTGCCTGATCGACTTCGCCGAAGAAGCGGATGCCCTTGGCGGCGATGTCGGCCTTCAGGCGCGCGATGGTTTCATCGACGTTGTAGGCGCTCTTGACGCGCACGACGCCGTTGTCTTGCACGGTCTGGGCGAGCGTGCTGCCGAGCGCAGCGGCGAGCAGCGCGGCGGCGAGAAAGCGGGGCAGGGGGTTCGGTTTCATGGCGTGGTCTCCGGTTGAGTTGAGGCGGGTCGCTGCCAGGGCCAGCGGCCGTCGAGTTCGAGCGCAAGGCTCCAGGACAGGAAGGTGCGGATAGCGACGATCGCGGCCAGCACCGCGAGGCCGCCCATCGACGGCGCGAGCGCGACGCTGCGCACGATGTCGGCGGCGACCAGCACTTCGAGGCCGAGCAGGATCGAGCGGCCGATGTCGTGGCGCAGTTGCGCGTAGCGCATGTTGTTCGCGGTGCGCGCGCTGCGCACGAAGGCCAGCAGCAGACCGCCGACGAGCACGCCGACGCCGGCGATCTCGAGCGCAATGCCGAGCTCTTCGATCAACCCGTGCGTCGTCATGCTGCGGTCCGCCTCGGGTCATCGAGCCGGCCGGCGAGCGCGGCGGCGAGCGCCAGCGTGGTCGCGATGACGGCAACGGCGGGCGGCCAGCCGAGATGCTCGTAGACCATGCCGACGACCGCGGCGCCGGCCAGGCCGCCACTGAAGTAGCTCGCCAGGTACAGGCCGCTGGCCGAGCCGGGATCGCTGCTGGCGTTGCGGCCGACGAAGCCGGTGGCCGTGGCCTGTGCGAAGAAGGTGCCGGCGCCGATCAGCGTCAAGCCGGCGAGCACCGGTGCGAGTTGCGACGCGAGCAGCAGCGGCAGGCCGATGCCGGCGATGGCGAGCGAGGCGCGGAACGCGCGCCGCGTCCCCAGCCGCTCGACCACGCGCCCGGCCAGCGGCGTCGTGATCAGCGCCGGCGCGAAGACGAAATAGACGAAGCCGAGCGACATCGGCGCCAGCGCGATGGGTTCGGCGCGCAGCACGAAGTTGACGTAGCTGAAGGTGCCGATGAAGGCGAACAGGAGCAGGAAGCCGATGCCGAAGCTGGCGCGCAGCGCGGGCTGGCGCAAGTGCTCGCGCAGCGCTGCCAGCGGCGCAACTTGCGTGTGCTGCATCGGCATCGCCATCGACGGCCGCAGGCTGAACCACGCCAGCAGTGCGCCGGCGAGGTTCATCGCCGCGAAGACCTGGAAGTTGGCGGCCAGGCCGAAGTGATCGGCCAGCGCCGCCGAGAACAGGCGGCCGAACAGGTTGCTGGCGACGTTGCCGGTGACGTACATCGCGAACGCGCCGGCCGCGGCGCGCGCGCTGCAGTGCTCGGCCAGGTACGACAGCGCGAGCACGAAGGCGCAGGCTATTGCCAGGCCCTGCGCGACGCGAAGTGCGGCGAAGGTGGCGAGGTCCGGCGCCGAAGCGAGCAACAGCGTCGGTACGGCGAGCAGCGCCAGGCTCGCCGCGACGCCGGCACGCCGATCGAGCCGGTGCCCCGCCAGCGCGGTGGCCAGCGCGCCGATCGCCATGCCGAAGGTGCTGGCGTTGACCGCCAGCCCCATCGCCGCGGCGCCGACCTTGTAGTGCGCAGCCAGCGACGGCAGGATCGCCTGCGTCGCGAACAAGTCCACCAGCGTCAGGAAGGCCATGAGCGCGATCGAGGCATGGCGCCAGAAAGCGCCGTGCATGTTGTCGGCTTGCGCCTTCGCTGACGGGTGGATGAGGCTGGCGGGGTTCGTCACCGTCGGCTCCTACATCGTTCTTTCGTTCTTCTTGTCTTCCACGCGGAAGAGATCGAACGAGTAGATGACCACCGGCGTCGTGCCGTGGTTCTTCCACCAGTGCGCCGTCGGGTTCTTCTCGGCGGTGATGTCGCCGGCCTTGTGCATGATCGGCACGGCGCAGGTGCTGGCGTACTCGGTGATCTCGCCGCTGGCGATCAGGATCTGCGCCGGGCGGTCGCCGTGGCTGTGCCAGGGCACCACGCCGCCGGGCGCGATGTCGAGGCGGCGCGCACGCAGCGCGCGGCCGCTGATGGCCACCGGCTCCAGCGCCAGGTCGGTGCTGTTGACGACTTTGTCGGTCACGCCCTTGGCCGGCTCGGCGGCCGACATCGGCTGGCCCTTGCCGTCGGGCACGAGCTTGTCGGCGGGGCATTGACCGGCTTGCGCGGCCACGGAGGCGAGCGCGGCAATGGCAGCGACGATCGCGACGGCAACGACGCGGCGTTGCTGGCGGGTGGAGGTGGTGGAGATGACGTGTTGCATGAAGTGCTCCTGAGCAGGAAGTGCGGCGCGGGCCGCGTTGATGAAATCAGTGCGCGGTCCAGCCGCCTTCGATCGGCAGCACCGCGCCTGTGATCGACGCGGTGTCGGCGCCGCAGAGGAACCTGACCAGCGCGGCGACCTCTTCGACCGTGACGAACTTGCGCGTCGGCTGCGCGGCGAGCAGCACGTTGCGCACGACCTCGTCTTCGCTCAGGCCGCGTGCGCGCGCGGTGTCCGGGATCTGCTTTTGCACCAGCGGCGTCAGCACGTAGCCGGGGCAGACGGCGTTGACGGTGATGTTCTCCTCGGCCACTTCGAGCGCCACGGTCTTCGTCAGGCCGGCGATGCCGTGCTTGGCCGCGACATACGCGCTCTTGAACGGTGACGCCACGAGAGCGTGCGCCGAGGCGACGT
>CADEEN010000260.1 GCA_902826345.1 uncultured Burkholderiales bacterium
CCCTTGATCGGCTGGTACGCACAGCGGTGGCCGATCATCATCTTGAAGGTCTGCGCGCCAGAGGCCAGCGCCAGGATCAGGTGGCCGAGTCAGATGCCGAAGGTCGGCGGGCCGCCATCCATCAGCGTGCGTGTGGCGGCAATCGCGTAGTCGCAGGGCTCGGGATCGCCAGGGCCGTTGCTGAGAAACACGCCGTCGGGCCTCAACGCCATCACGTCGGCTGCGCTGGCCTGCGCCGGCACGACGGTGATGCGGCAGCCGCGGCTGGCGAGCATGCGCAGGATGTTGCGCTTGACGCCGAAGTCGTAGGCGACGACATGAAAGCGCGGCGCGTTCTGCGCGCCGTAGCCGCGGCCGAGTTGCCATTCGGTCTCGGACCAGGCGTACGGTTCGCGCACCGAAACCACCTTTGCCAGATCGAGGCCCGACATGCTCGGCGCGCCGCGTGCAGCGTCAACCGCCTGCGCGATCTGCGCGTCACCGACGTCCATACCGGCTGCAAAGGCGACGATGCAGCCGTTCTGCGCACCCTTCGTGCGCAGCAGACGCGTCAGCCTGCGCGTGTCGATGTCGGCAATCGCCACCGTGCCCTCGCGCTGCAGATACTGGGGCAGGGTCAGCCCGGCACGGAAGTTCGACACGCGAACCGGCAAATCCTTGATCACCAGGCCGGCCGCAAAGACCTTCTTCGCCTCAACGTCCTCCTCGTTGACACCGTAGCTGCCGACATGCGGATACGTCAGCGTGACGATCTGCTGGCAATAGCTCGGGTCGGTGAGGATTTCCTGGTAGCCGGTGAGCGCGGTGTTGAACACCACTTCGCCGACGGTGCGACCGGCCGCGCCGATCGAGGTGCCTCGAAAGACCGTGCCATCGGCGAGGGCGAGCACGGCGGGGGGCAGGACGGGCAGCAAATCGGGGCTCCGGGGCACAGGCGTGTGAGGCCCACGGTTTTTTTCTTCACCCGCCGCGAGGCGCGCGCTGTTCCGGTAGGGGATGCAGGAAAACCGAGGGCTTCATCGGTTGAAGAAGCCACGAATTATAAACGGGCGCCTTCAGCCAACGAGCGCGGCGATACCAGCGCGCGCGATCTGTGCGTCTTCGCTCGCCTTCACGCCGCTGACGCCGACGGCGCCAACGCAATGGCCGTCGACCATCACCGGCACGCCGCCTTCGAGCATGCCGTCGAGCGGTGCGCTCAGGAACGCGCTGCGGCCACCGTTGATCATCTCTTCGTAGACCTTGGACTCGCGCCGCCCGAGCGCGCTCGTGCGCGCCTTGGCCGGGGCAATTTGCGCCGAGATCGGCGCCGCCCCGTCGAGGCGTTGCAACCACAGCAGATGGCCGCCGTCATCGACGATGGCGATCGTCACCGCCCAGCGATTGGCTTTGGCTTCGGCTGCCGCGGCAGCGGCCATGCGGCCGACGTCGTCGCCGCTGAGGAATGGTTTTTGTTGCATGGCAAGTCTGTTGATGGTGTCAAAGCCCCCAATGTACGGGTCCTGGACATCTCGATTCCGCCTCGGGGGAAAGGGTCATACTTGACCGAGAGGGTGGGGAACTAGAATCGAGTTGCCGGCTCAGAGCCTGCATCTTTTCACCAACGGAGGCTTGTCACATGGACGATCGTCTGCAACCCGCTTATGCCAACGCTGCTGGCTCCAGCGCGCTGGTCGGCGAGCGCAACCGGGTACTTCGCAACACCTACTGGCTGCTCGCGCTGTCGATGGTGCCCACCGTCATGGGCGCCTGGGCCGGCATGGCGCTGGGCATCAACCAGATCCTGACGCCGGGCATCGGCCTCGTCGTCTTCCTGGTCGGCGCGTTCGGCTTCATGTTCGCGATCGAGAAGAACAAGAATTCGGCTGCCGGCGTGCCGATCCTGCTCGCCTTCACGTTCTTCATGGGCGTGATGCTGTCGCGCATGCTGGCGGTCGTGATGGGAATGGGCAACGGCGCCAGTTTGATCATGATGGCCTTTGCCGGCACCGGCGCGATCTTCCTCGGCATGGCGACGCTGTCGACCATCGTCAAGCGCGATCTGTCGAACATGGCCAAGTTCATGTTCATCGGCGCGATCCTGGTGCTGGTGGCGGGCATCGCCAACTTCTTCATCCAGAGCGGCGCACTGATGATCACGCTGGCGGTGCTGATCATCGGCATCTTCTCGTTCTTCATCTTGTACGACCTGAAGCGCGTGCGCGACGGCGAGGAAACGAACTACATCACCGCGACGCTCGGCGTGTACCTGAGCATCTACAACATCTTCCAATCGTTGCTGGCGCTGTTCGGCATCGGCGGAAGCAGTGAATGAGGATCGGTCGGTTCGACACGCCAAAAGGGGCCTTCGGGCCCCTTTTTCATGTCCGCTCGAACACCGCCATCGACTCGACATGCGCCGTGTGGGGAAACATGTTGACGATGCCCGCCGCCGTGCATCGATAGCCCGCCTGATGCACCAACAGGCCGGCGTCACGGGCCAGCGTCGCCGGGTTGCAGCTCACGTAGACGATACGTGACGGCGGCGTCCACACGGCGCCGGATTGCACGAGGTCGGCCGTCGCTTTGGCCAGCGCGAAAGCGCCTTCGCGCGGCGGATCGATCAGCCACTTTTGCGCCGCACCGTCGGCCATCAGCGCCTCGGACGTCAGCTCGAACAGGTTGCGCGCCGCGAAGTCCGCTGCGATGCCATTGCGCTTGGCGTTGTCGCGCGCGCGTTGCACCAGCGTGTCGCTGCCCTCGATGCCGAGCACCTCGCGCGCCCGCGTCGCCAGGGGCAGCGTGAAATTGCCGAGGCCGCAGAACCAGTCGATCACGCGCTCGTCGCTTTGCACATCGAGCAGCCCGACGGCGCGCTGCACGAGCACGCGGTTGACGTGCGGGTTGACCTGCGTGAAGTCGGTCGGCTTGAACGGCATCGTCACCGCGAACTCGGGCAAGGCGTAGGCGAGTTCGGCGCCGCCCTCGCCGAGCCGTTGAACGCTGTCCGGCCCTTTGGCTTGCAGCCACCATTGCACGCCGTGCGCGCGGCCGAAGTCGCGCAGGCGCTGTTGGTCTTCGGCGCTCAAGGGTTCGAGATGGCGCAAGACCAATGCGACCACTTCGTCCCCCATCGCCAGTTCGATCTGCGGCAGCGTGTCTCGCGCCTGCATCGACATCACGAGTTCGCGCAGCGGCATCAGCATCGCGCTGACCCGCGGCGGCAACACGGCGCAGCTTTGCATGTCGGCGATGTAGCGCGACTTGCGCTCGTGGAATCCCACCAGCACCGCGCCCTTCTTCATCACATGCCGCACAGACAGGCGCGCGCGGCAGCGGTAGCCCCAGGCCGGGCCCTCGATCGGCCGCAAGATGCGCTCGGCTTTGACCTTGCCCAGATGCCACAGGCTGTCTTCGAGCGTGCGCTGCTTGACGGCCACTTGCGCGGCCGGGTGCAGGTGCTGCATCTTGCAGCCGCCGCAGGCGCCTGCATGCAGGCCGAAGTGCGGGCACACCGGGCGCACGCGCTGCGAACTCTCTCGCGCCGTTGCCGCGAGGCTGGCCTGCTCCCAGTTGTTCTTGCGCCGGTGCACCTGCACCTGCACGCGCTCGCTCGGCAAGGCGCCTTCGATGAAGACCACCTTGCCCTCGGCGTTGTGCGCCACGCCCTGCGCCTCGAGGTCGAGCGACTCGACTTCGAGCCATTCATCTGCTGCCGTCATGGGCGGCAATTATCACGACCAGGCCGCGAGGTACTCCGTCCAGTGCGGCTCGTCGATCGCCGCCAGCGACTCGCGCGCCAACGCCATCTCGCGCTCATGCTCGGCTTCGGTGAAGCCGCCGCGCATCTTCTGAAAGCGGCAGTACAGCAGCCACGTGTTCATGACATCGGTCTCGCAATAGCGGCGGATGTCTTCGAGCTTGCCTTCGAGGTACGCCGGATAGACCTGCGAGCCGTCCATGCCGAGCTTGCCCGGCAGGCCGCAGAGCTTGGCCATGGCGTCGAGCGGTGCGTTGGCGCGCGGCTGGTACAGCGCCAGCAGATCCATCATGTCCAGGTGGCGCATGTGGTAGCGCGAGATGTAGTTGTTCCACTTGTACTCACGGTCGTCTTCGCCCATGTCCCAGTACTTGTCGGCGACGACGCCGTGCTTCAGGCCGCGGTAGTGCAGCACCGGCAGGTCGAAGCCGCCGCCGTTCCAGCTGACGAGCTGCGGCTGGTGCTTTTCGATCTTGTCGAAGAAGGTCTGGATCAGCGCGCCCTCTTCGGCGCCGGTTCGATCGGCGAACGACTGCACCGTCAGGCCCTTGGTGCTGCGGAAGACGCAGGAGATGACGAGCACGCGCTGCAAATACAAGGGCAGCATGTCGCTCTTGCCGCTGGCTTTTCGGTCGGCCTGCTCGGCGGCGTAGACCTCGGCATCGCTCGTCGCGACGTCGGCGCCGCGCATCCCCCGCAGCCCGGCAATGTCGGGGATGGTTTCGATGTCGAAGACGAGAACGGACGTGCTCAAAACACCGAATCGCGGTCGATGCCGCGGCGCTGCATGTGGCGCTTCAACTTGGCCAGTGCTTCCTGCTGGATCTGGCGCACGCGCTCGCGCGTCAGACTCAGGCGCTCGGCCAGGGCTTCGAGCGTTTCCGGCTCGCGGTTGTAGAGGCCGAAGCGGCCGGTCAGCACCTCACGCTCGCGTTTGCTCAGTTCGAGCAGTTCGCTCTCAACCAGCGATTCGAGCTCGTGGT
The DNA here is from genome assembly GCA_902826345.1 of uncultured Burkholderiales bacterium. Lineage (GTDB taxonomy): Bacteria > Pseudomonadota > Gammaproteobacteria > Burkholderiales > Burkholderiaceae_C > CADEEN01. Next base: position 4,723 of record CADEEN010000260.1, read on the forward strand.
GCAGCAACGTGTCTTCCGGGTCGTCATGGCCGTCACCCGCCACGCCGTCGAGCAGCGACTCGCCCGAGGCTTCGCCATCGCGCGCAAAGTCGCGCGGTGCGTCGAGCGAGGCCGGCTGTTCGGCGTAGCGCAGCAGATCGGCCACTTCATGCGCCGGGCGGCCGAGCTTTTCGGCGATGCGCTCGACGCGCACTGGCCTGTCGTCGGTCTCGCCGGCCAGCGCGCGTTCGCCTTCGAGCGCGCGGCGTGCGCGCAGCACCTGGTTGAGTTCACGCACCACGTGCACCGGCAATCGCACCAGCCGCGCCTGATGCATGATCGCGCGCTCGATGGCCTGGCGGATCCACCACGAGGCATAGGTCGAAAAACGAAACCCGCGTTCGGGCTCGAACTTGCCGGTGGCGTGCATCAGGCCGAGGTTGCCTTCTTCGATCAGGTCGGTCAGCGGCAGGCCACGGCCGAGATAGTTCTTGGCGATGCTGACCACCAGACGCAGGTTGCGCTCGATCATCGACTGCCGCGCCGCGAAGTCACCCGCGCTCGCGCGCACCGCCATCGCGTACTCTTCTTCAGGCGTGAACAGCGGCGCACGGCGAATCTCGCGCAGGTAGGTTTGCAGCGTGTCGGCGGCGTTGCCGTCCTCGGCAGCCATCTCCGCCGGCGGCAGTTCAGCCAGCGTCTCGACCGGCACCGCCGCGCCGCTCGACCCGGCCAGCGCCGCGAGCGCACCTTCGTTGGGATCGTGCGGTTGCACGGACACGAAAGGCCCCGCTAACGTGGCGGCAGCAGCCGCGCCGGATCGATCGGTTTGCCCAGGCGCCGAATCTCGAAGTGCAGCTGCACCCGCTCGGCGTCGCTCGACCCCATCTCGGCGATGCGCTGACCACGACGCACCGACTGGTCTTCCTTGACCAGTAGCGTCTGGTTGTGCGCGTACGCCGTCAGGTAGCTGTTGTTGTGCTTGACGATGACGAGGTTGCCGAAACCGCGCAGCCCCGAGCCGGCATAGACGACGCGTCCGTCGGCGGCAGCGAGCACCGGGTCGCCGGCCTTGCCGGTGAAGACCAGTCCCTTGTTGCGGCCCTCGTCGAACGGCGCGGCCACCGTTGCCGCCGACGGCCACGCCCAGGCGACATCATCGTCGGCATCACGTGGCGCCGCGGGCGCCGGTGGGGCGGCGGCCGGTGGCGATGCGGCCGGCGCCGGCGTGACCGCTGCCGTGGGCGCTGTCGCTTGCAATGGGGGCGGCGCCGATGCCGCACCGGCGATCGGCTTGGCATCGAGCGGGCGCGTATCGACCTTGGCGACCGTCACGGCGCGGGCTGCAGCGGCAGTTGCATCGACGCCGGGCGGCACGACGCGCAACACCTGGCCCACTTCGAGCTGGTTCGGGTTGTCGATGTTGTTCCAGCGCGCGATGTCGCGCCACGCCTGGCCGTTTTCGAGCGCGATGCGCATCAAGGTGTCGCCGGGCTTGATGGCGTAGTAGCCGGGCTTGCCGAGGTTCTCGATGCCCGGCAGAGGTTTGCCCG
>CADEEN010000261.1 GCA_902826345.1 uncultured Burkholderiales bacterium
AAGGTTTCTCACGCGGCCAGAGCAGCGCGATCGCCGTCAGCAGCAGCGCCGACACCTCGCGCGGCGGCGCCTTGGGTGCCACCAGCGCCTGCACCGCCTGCGCGCCGCCGAGGCCGCGCAGCGTCTCGAACGACAGGGCCTGCGCGCCGGCGCGCGCAGGCCCTGGCAGCGAGGCCAGCAGGTCGGTCAGCGAGCGGCCGGCGAGCACGCCCTGCACCATGTCGGCGCTGTGCGCCAGCAGCTGGGAAAGGGCGAGCGATGGGGTCAAGCGCAGGAGTCTAAGCAGGCGGCGAGCGAAGGCGGGCAGAATGAACCGTCACCCCCGTTCACCCTGGTCAAGGACGAAGTCATGCCCACCACCAGCATGCCGATTTTTCGCGACGAACAAGACCTGGCCGCGCGGCCGGCATCGGAGCGCATCCGCTACCGGCTGGTCGGCGCCGATTGCCGCTTTCACGCCAACGACAACATCTCGGCCTACGTCAAGGACGGTGAGTTGGATGAGTTGAAAGCCGAGGTGCAGGCGAAGATGCAGGAGGTGCTGGCCTCGCTGGTCATCGACACCGAGAGCGACCACAACACGGGCGACACCGCCAAGCGCGTGGCCAAGATGTTCATCGACGAGGTCTTCGCCGGCCGCTACCGGCCGATGCCTTCGGTGACCGAGTTCCCGAACGCGTCGCGCCTGAACGAGCTGATGATCGTCGGCCCGGTGAAGGTGCGCAGCGCCTGCTCGCACCACCTGTGCCCGATCTTGGGCCGCGTCTGGATCGGCATCATGCCGAACGAACATTCGAACCTGATCGGGCTGTCGAAGTACGCGCGCATCTGCGACTGGATCATGAGCCGGCCGCAGATCCAGGAAGAGGCGGTGACGATGCTCGCCGACGAGCTGCAAACCCGCGTCAAGCCCGACGGCCTGGCCATCGTCATGGAGGCCGACCACTTCTGCATGCACTGGCGCGGCGTCAAGGACGACGAGTCGATGATGACCAACTCGGTGATGCGCGGCGCGTTCCTGAAGGACGCGAACCTGCGGCGCGAGTTCTTGTCTTTGCTGTCGAAAAAGAACGGAGGCTGATCATGCTCGTGCGCCTCATGTACGCCAGCCGCGCCGTGCCCGCGGTCGATCAGGAAGAGCTGATCGCCATCCTGAAGAAGAGCAAGGCCAACAACCACAAGAGCGGCGTCACCGGCGCGCTGTGCTTTTCCGAAGGCGTCTTCATCCAGGTGCTCGAAGGTGGACGCACGGCAGTCAGCAAGCTCTACAACCGCATCGCCGGCGATGCGCGCCACACCGACGTCGTGCTGCTGAACTTCGACGAGATCGACGAGCGCCGCTTTTCCGGCTGGTCGATGGGCCAGGTCAACATGCAGCGCATGAACCCGGCCCTGCTGCTGAAGTATTCGGAGTGCGCCAAGCTCGACCCGTACGCCGTCAGCGGCAAGGTGTCGATGGCGCTGTTCGAGGAGATGGTGGCAACGGCGGCGATCATGGGGCAGTGACCGCCGCGGCGATCACGGCGACGGCATCACCGCGGTGCACAGACGGCTGTCCAGATGCAACTCGAGCTCGTGGTGGCCGCCCGGCGTGCCGCCGACGTGGGGCAGCGGCACCCACCACAGCCACCAGTCGCTCGAACTGCGCCGCTGCACCGGCACGTGATCGATGCTGCATCCGCCCACGGTCACGCGCGCGTCGTGCAGCCGCGGCGTCCAACGCGCCATCCAGCGCGATTGACGCGCGTAGCAGGCCCGCCAAGCCTCGCCGCCGAGTTGCGGCGGGCAATCGACCGAGTCGTTCTCGGGACCTGTCCAGCGCGGCAAACCCCGCGGCGGCTCCAGCAGCGCCTGCGCGATCACCTGCCCCGCCGCATCGCGAAACACGACGCCGCCGTTGGTCACGATGGCCCATCGCTGGTTCGGCGTGCGGCCCGCATGGTCATTGACGTTGAGCCACACCGACGCGTGCCGGTGCGAACGCCAGGCGCCGTAGCCGAGCACCACGGCCACCAGCGTCGCGACGCCCGCGGCGATCAGGCCAAGGCGTCCGCCCAAATCGTGCGCGCCCAGTTCCAGGCGTAGTTGCCTTCCAACTCGGTCGGCGCGGCCGACAGGCCGCCCGACCCCGCCACGGTCTTGAAGGTCTTTTCGGCGGCCACGTACTCGTGCACGCTTGCCACGTGGATGACGTTCTTCGCGTCGGTGAAGCTGTAGCAGGTGTTGGTCAACATCGGTGCGGGGTTGATTTCCCACCCCGCGAGTTCAGCGACGATGGCCGCAGCCGCCACCTTGGCGTGGCTGTTGGCCATGTGGCCGCTCTTGGGCATCGCCGGGGCGATCTGGATCGAGTCGCCGAGGACGTGGATGTCCTTGGCCGCGGTGCTGGCGAAGTTGAGGTAGTTGACGTTGCACCAGCGCGCGTTGGAGTTCGCCAGCCCCGTCTGCACGGCGATTGCGCCGGCGCGCATGTTGGGCAGCACGTTGAGCACGTCGGCCTTGACGTCGTCCTGCACTTCGAACTTGACCGTGTTCGTGCGCGCATCGACCGCCGTCGCGTTGTGCTGGCCGCGGTACTCGACCATGCCCGGGTACTGCTCGGCCCAGACCTTCTTGAACAGCGCGCCCTTGCTCGTCACGTCGGGGTTGGCGTCGAGGATCAGCACCTTGGCTCTAGGCTTGGCGGCCTTGAAGTAGCTCGCCACCTGGCAAGCGCGCTCGTACGGGCCCGGCGGGCACCGATAGGGCGCCACGGGGATGGTGATGGCGTAGGTGCCGCCGTCGGGCATGGCTTCGAGCTGTTTGCGCAACGCCACCGTTTCGTGCCCGGCCTTCCAGGCTTGCAGGATGCGGCCTTCGGCTTGCGCGGCGCGCAGGCCTTGCACGCTGTCCCACATCAGCTCGACGCCGGGTGACAGGATCATCTTGTCGAAGGCGATCGTCGGCCCCGACGCCAGCACCGCGACCTTCTTCACCGGGTCGATCGAGGCCACCATGTCCTTGACCACGCGCACGCCGTGCCTGCTCGACAGCGTGTCGTAGCGCGCCGTCACGTCGGCCATCGTCTTGTGGCCGCCGAGCACGAGGTTGCTGATCGGGCACGACACGAAAGCGTCGTTCGGCTCGACCAGCACGACGTCGATCTTCTGCTCTGAAAACAGGCGCACGTACTTGGCCGCGGTGGCGCCGCCGTAGCCGCCGCCGACGACGAGCACGCGCGCCTTGGCCGGCGCGCCGCGGCTGCTGGCGCAGCCGGCCAGCGATGTCAAACCGAGTGCGCCCGCGCCGAGCAGCCAGTCACGTCGTTGCAATGTCATGGCCCGCTCCTTCACTTCTTCTGCGCCGCGTAGTACGCGGCGATGGCTTCGATCTGCGCATCGCTGTAGCCCCTGGCGAGCTGATGCATCACGGTGGCCGGGCGCGTGCCGGCCTTGAAGGCCTTCATCTGCTCGACGACGTAGGCCGCCGGCAGGCCGGCCAGGCCGGGCACGGCAGCGTTGGGCACGGCCTGGCCTTGCGTGCCGTGGCAGTTGGCGCAGGTCGCGGCGAGCGCCTTCTGCTGCAGGGCCTTGGCATCCTGCGCCGCCGCGGGCGCGAGGCCCACGCCGGCCAACATGGCCACCATCAGCGCCGCTCGCAGCGGCCGCGTGAACGAGATTCGCACGTCGGTTCTCCTTCTTCGGGTCAGGCCCTTTTATTGCTCAACACCAATATACTGATCCGCCAATTCCGGCGGCATCGGGGAATCCAGTAGCACGCAGGACAGGCGCAACGCGTCGGCGGCGTCAGCGTGCAGCTGCGGTCCGTCGGTGAGCGCGCGTGCGGCGTCGAACCAGCTGCGAACCAGCATCGGCCGCAGCAGCCACGGCATGGCCTGCAGCTCGCGCAGCGCGCGCAGCGCGGCGTCGATGTCGTAGCCCTGGCGGGCCGGCACGTCGGCATGGTCGATCCACGGCGCGGTGACGTGGTCGTACCAGTCCTGGCTGACCGAGCCGTAGCCGGTCGGGTCGAAGTGGATCTCGGTCGCCGGCACCAGCGTCGACAGGAAACCGCAATAGACGCAGATGGCGTGCACCTGCTGGCGGTCGAGGGTTTCGAACTCGGTGGCGGCGGCGGCGGGCGGCGCCACCGCGCTGCCGGCGAGCAAGTGGCGCAACGCGATCCAGCGCAGCTGGTCCATCGACGAGACCACGCCGTCGGCGGTGAGCAGGCTGCGCGCGGCGCCGACCATTTCGTGGCGCTGCGTCACCGGCAGCAGCGCGAAACGGCGTGCGAAGTGTTCGAACCACGGCAGGCGCTGCGAGGGCCAGAGCTGCGACAGGTCGTCGAAGAGCTGTGCGCTGTGCGGCGCCGGCAGCGCGGCCACCAGCGCGCGCCAGGCCTGGCGTTCGACGGCGCCGCCGGGCACGACCATCAGCGCCAGCACCGCTGCGCGCCACGAGGCGGGCTCGCCGAGCGCAAACAACCGCCGCGCCGAATCGTTGTTCTGCCAGTTGCCGCGCGCCGGGCCATTGATGCGCACATGCACCAGGTTCACGGCTTGCGGCAAGGTCGGCGGCGACTGCAACGACATGCGCTATTGCAGCATGGATTGACCCACCCCGAAGCGGCTTTGCCGCCTCCCCTCAAGGGGCCGAGCCCGGACACGAACAGTCCTGTGGACTGTTCGTGCCTGGCGAGGGGCGCGAGCGCTGCGAGCGCGCGGCCTGCAAGCGCCAGTGGCCTGGCGGAGCCAGATCCACGGCGTTCGCTTGAATAGGCAGCAACGCTGCACGTCAACCCATGCGTTTCGACTGCCAGCGCGCATGGCCGAGCGCGCGCAGGCGGCAGGCCGGGCAATGGCCGCAGCCGTAGCCCCAGGCGTGGCGCGTGCCGCGCTCGCCGAGATAGCAGGTGTGGGTCTGCTCTTCGATCAACGCCACCAGCGTGTCGCCGCCGATCGACCACGCGAGCGACCACGTGGCGGCCTTGTCGAGGAACATCAGCGGCGTCTCGATCGCCAGCGGCGCATCGAGGCCGAGCGACAGCGCGGATTGCATCGCCCGCATCGTGGCGTCGCGGCAATCGGGGTAGCCGGAGTAGTCGGTCTCGCACATGCCGCCGACGAGCACGGCGATGCCGTTGCGGTAGGCCAGCGCCGCGGCCGCGGTGAGGAAGAGCAGGTTGCGCGCCGGCACGAAGGTGTTGGGCAGGCCGCTGGCCTGCAGCTCGATCGTGCGCTCATCTGTCAGCGCCGATTCGCCGAGCGACTTCAGCACCGTCAGGTCGATCAGGTGGTCACGCCCCAGGCGCGGCGCCCAGGCGGGGAATGCGCGGTGCAACTCGCGCAGCACGGCCAGGCGGCAGTCGAGTTCGATGCGGTGGCGCTGGCCGTAGTCGAAGGCGACGGTGTCGACCGCGTCGAAGCGATCGGCCTGCGCAAGCGCCCAGGCCAGGCAGGTCGTCGAATCTTGTCCGCCGGAGAACAGCACCATTGCGTGGCGCGAATTCACTTGCGCGGCAGCGCGTAGCGCGGCGCCTTCGTGTGCGCATCCTCGCCGCCGTAGAACCTGGCTTCGGGGTAGTACTCGACGGCCATCTGCACCTTGCTCGCCGTGGCCGGGCCGCTGACATGGTCGATGTAGGCCAGCGCCATGTCGGTGCCGGCCGAGACGCCGGCTGACGTCCACACCGGGCCGTCGACGACCCAGCGTTCTTCGACCACCTGCACGTCACCGAGCTCGCGCAGGCGTTTCAGCGACGCCCAATGCGTGGTCGCGCGGCGGCCGAGCAGAAGGCCGGCGCGGTGCAGGATGAACGCGCCCGTGCAGACCGACATGACGCAGCGCGTGTGCTGCTCGACCTGGTGCTTGACGAAGGTGATCAGCGCCGGGTTGTCGACCTGCTGGCGCGTGCCCTGCCCGCCCGGCACCAGCAGCACGTCGAGCGGCGGGCAGTCTTCGAAGCTGAACTCGGGCACGACCGTGAGGCCCTTGGCGCAACGCAAGGGTTCGGTGCTCTGGCCGACGAGGTGGGTGCGCACGCTGCTGCCGATCAGGCCCCACATGCCGAACATTTCCCAGGGGCCGACGAAGTCGAGTTCTTCGACAGCGGGGAAGACGAGAACACCGATCTTCATGAACGAGTTTCGCCTTGGCCGAGCACGATCCACTTGAGCGACGTCAGCCCTTCCAGGCCAACCGGCCCGCGCGCGTGGAACTTGTCGGTGGAGATGCCGATCTCCGCGCCGA
>CADEEN010000262.1 GCA_902826345.1 uncultured Burkholderiales bacterium
TGCCGCAGTTGATGGCGGCGCTCGAACGAGCCGTGGCCGCGGACGAAGCGGCGCGCAAGCAAGACGGCGACGAGATCGAAACAAGGCCAGCCAAGGGTGACGGCGTTGCGCTGCGCCAGCGCGTCTGGCCGCTGGTGGAGATGCTGCGCCGCTGCCACGCCGCGCGCGAAGTGATCACCTGGGGGGCCTGACGTGAAGCTGTGGAGCGACTCGTGGACCAACGGCGACCGCATCGCTGCGAAGTACGCCGCCGGCCGGCTCGACGGCGAGGGCCAGGTCGGTTTTTCCGACAACATCAACCCGCACCTGGCGTGGAGCGAGTTGCCGGCGGGCACGAAGTCGCTGGCGCTGATCTGTCACGACTTCGACGTGCCGTCGAAAGCCGACGACGTCAACCGGAGCGACCGAGAGATCCCGAGCGACCTGCCGCGCATCGATTTTTTTCATTGGCTGCTGGTCGATCTGCCGCCCACGGTGACGCAGATCGCCGAAGGGCAGTGGAGCCGCGGCTTCACGCCGCGCGGCAAGCCCGGCCCGGCCGCCGCGCACGGCGCGCGGCAAGGCTTGAACGACTACACCGGCTGGTTCGCCGGCGACGCCGAGCGCGCGGGCCACTACTTCGGCTACGACGGCCCGTTCCCGCCGTTCAACGATTCGCTGGTGCACCACTACGTCTTCACGCTGTATGCGCTCGGCGTGGCGCGGCTGCCGCTCGACGGCCACTTCAACGGCGCGCAGGTGCGCGCCGCGCTGGCCGGCCAGGTGCTCGACGCGGCCACGTATTCGGGCACCTACACGCTGAACAAGCGCCTGGTCCGTTGAACGACGACGCGTTGACCCGCGTCGTTGCGGTGCGCCACGGGCAAACCGACTGGAACGCGCAGACGCGCATCCAGGGGCAGATCGACATCGCCCTCAATGCCGCCGGCCGCGAGCAGGCACGGCGCTTGGGGCGCGCCCTCGCGGGCGAGCACTTCGACGCCGTCTATGCGAGCGACCTGCAGCGCGCTGCCGACACGGCGCGCGCGGTCGCCGAGGGCGCGGGCCTGCCGCTACGCACCGAGGTCTCGCTGCGCGAGCGCGGCTTCGGCAGCTTCGAGGGCCTGACCTGGGCCGAAGTCGAGCAGCGCCACCCGGAGGAATCACGGCGCTGGCGTGAGCGCGACACCCGCTTCGGCCCGCCCGGCGGCGAAACGCTGGCCGGGTTCTACGAGCGTGCGCTGAATGCGTTGGCGGCCATCGCCGCGCGCCACCGCGGCCAGCACATCGCCATCGTCACCCACGGCGGCGTGCTCGATGTGCTCTACCGCGCCGCGTCGCGCATCGCCATCGACGCGCCGCGCACCTGGCAGCTCGGCAATGCCGCCATCAACCGCGTGCTGCACGGCGAGCAAGGCTTCACGATGGTCGGCTGGAACGACCACCTGCATCTCATCGGCCCTTCGATCGACGAGGCCTCGGCGTGATGAACGTGGCGGCGATCGACACACCGGCGCTGGTGGTCGATCTCGATGCGATGCAGCGCAATCTGCTGGCGATGGCCGGCTTCGCGCGTGAGCGCGGCCTGCGCCTGCGCCCGCATGCGAAGACGCACAAGAGCGCCTGGATCGCGCAGCAGCAGATCGCGCGCGGCGCCGTCGGCGTGTGTGTGCAGAAAACGAGCGAGGCCGAGGCGCTGGCAGCAGCGGGCGTGCGCGACCTGTTCATCACCAACGAGGTCGTCGGCGACGCCAAGCTGGCCCGCGTGGCGGCGCTGGCGCGCGACGTGACGCTGGCGATCGCGGTCGACAGCGCGCTCGGCATCGATCGCCTCGCGGCGGCGCTGCACCACGCGCGCAGCCGGGCGGGCGTCTTCGTCGAGATCGACGTCGGCCACGGCCGCTGCGGCGTGTCGCCGCGCGCCGCGGCCACGCTGGCCGGCAGCGTCGTCGCCCACGGCCTGCGCTTTGCCGGCCTGCAGGCCTACCACGGCCGTGCGCAACACCTGCGCAGCGCGCAAGAACGCGCGGCGGCCATCGCTGCGGCCTCGCGGGCGGTGCAAGACGCGCTCGGCGCGCTCGCGGCCGCCGGCATCGCCTGCCCGCTCGTCAGCGGCGCCGGCAGCGGCAGCTTCGTGCTCGAAGCGGCCAGCGGCCTCTGGGGCGAACTGCAATGCGGCTCTTACGTCTTCATGGACCGCGACTATGCCGACAACGCGGCGCTGACCGGCGCGCCGCGCTTCGAACATGCGCTGTTCGTCAAGAGCCAGGTGATGAGCCGCGCCGCGGACCATGCGGTGATCGACGCCGGCCACAAGAGCCACGCCATCGACAGCGGACTGCCGCGCGTGTGGGGTCGCGACGATCTGCAGTTCGTCAACGGCGGTGACGAGCATGGCATCTTGCGCGGCGCGGCGCTGCCGGCGCTGGGCGAAACGGTGTGGCTCGTGCCCGGCCACTGCGACCCGACGGTGAACTTGCACGCCACGATGCTCGGTGTGCGCGGCGGGCTGGGTCGTGGCGTGGTCGAGCGGATCATCGCCGTCGATGCGCGCGGTTGCATCACCTGAGGGACGAGGCGTAGAGTCGGGCGCGTCGAGTTTTGCGAAAGGAGGCTGTTGCCATGGCCATCAAACGCATGACCAAGGCCGATCACCCGCAGTCGTTCGGCGCCTTCAAGCCGGTGGGCCATGTCGTTGTCGCGATGCCCGACGACGAGCGCGCCGCCGCGGCGGTGCAGGCCCTGCACGGCGCGGGATTCGAAGCTGCCGACATCATCGAGTACACCGCCGCCGAGGAAGACGACGAGATGGACCGCATGCTCGCCGATGCCGACGCCACCGGCCTGACCGGCTTCGGCTACGAGGTCAGCCTGATGCGGCGCTACCAGGAGCTGGCCAGGGAAGGCGCGAGCTGGCTGATCGTCTACGCGCCCGAGGACGACAAGGCGTCACGCGTCGCCGAGGTCGCGCGCGCGCATGGCGCGCTGATGGCGGAAAAATACCACCGGCTGGTGATCGAAGACTTGATCTGAGTCGATTTCAGGCGGCGAGCAGATCGCGCACGCGGTTCAACAACTCGCCGTCGCTGTACGGCTTGGTCAGGTAGGCCGAAACGCCGACCTGCTCGGCATTGCTGCGGTGCTTGTCGGTGCCGCGCGAGGTGATCATGATCACCGGCAGCGCACTCCATGATGCCGACTGACGCAGGCGGCGCGTCAGGTCGAGGCCGTTCAGGTTGGGCATCTCGAGGTCGGTGAGCACGATGTCGGCTTTCTCGCGCGACAGTGCATCGAGCGCATCGAAGCCGTCGCGCGCGGTGCGCACCTCGTAGCCGGCATCGACCAGCAACTGCGTCAGTGTCTTGCGCACCGACAGTGAATCGTCGACCACCAGCGCGCGGCGGCGCTCGGTGCGCAGGCGCTGGCGCAGCGCCTGCGCGGCCTCGGCGTTCATCGCCAGGCCGTCCTGCCCGGCCAGCGCATGCGTGTCGAGCATGAACATGACGCGGCCGTCGCTGCGCAGCGCACCGCTGCCGACGCCGCGCAGGCGGCGCAGCAGGCGGCCGGTGTCCTGCAGTATCAGCTCGCGCGCTTCGAGCACGCGATCGACCCATACCGCCATCTCTTCGCGGCCGGTGCGCACGACGATCGCCGGACGCAGCGGCGCAATGTCGTCGGACTCGGGCAAGCCGAGCAGCGCCGCCAGCGAGGCGACGCGCCAGCGCTTGTCACCCAGTTCGAGGTGGCCTTCGAAGAGCGCGGCTTGACCCGCGGCCAGGCCCATGACCACCGACTCGGTCGGCAGCGCAAAACGTTCGCCACCGACTTCGACCACCAGCGCGTGCGCCGCGCCGGTGGTTGCCGGCACACGCAGCGTGAAAGTGCTGCCTTCGAGCGGCACGGTGGCGATGTCGAGGTGACCCTTCATCGCGCGCAGGCGCTCGGCAACGACGTCCATGCCGACGCCGCGGCCGGAGACGTCGCTGACGGCGTCGCGTGTCGAGAAGCCGGGCAGCAGGATCAGACGCGACAGCGCGTCGGTGTCGATGTCGGCATCGGCCGCCAGCAGACCGAGCGAGACCGCCTTGGCCTGGATCGCCGGCAGGTTCAAGCCGCCGCCGTCGTCGCGGCATTCGACGCGAACGGTCTGGCCGTCGCGGCTGACCGCGAGGTGCACCGTTCCCTCGGCGGGTTTGCCGAGCAGCGCGCGGTCTTCTGAGTTCTCGATGCCGTGATCGACCGCGTTGCGCAAAAGGTGCAGCAACGGCTCGGTCAGGCGCTCGAGCACGTCGCCGTCGAGCTGAACCTGCTCGCCTTCGATGACGAGCTGCACCTGCTTGCCGGTGGTGGCCGCGGTTTGCGAGACGTTGCGGCGCAGGCGCGCGGCGATGTGGCGGAAGGGCAGCAGGCGCGAGCGCAGCAGCTCGCCGTGCTGGGCCTTGAGCGCGCGCTCATGCTCATGCAACTCGATCGAGGTGGCCTGCACGTCCTCGCGCGCGCTCTTCGTCAGATCGTCGCTGTCGGCCGCCATCTCGGCGACGAAGCGCGTCAGCGCATGCAGTTCGTTGTAGCGGTCCATCTCCAGCGGATCGAAGCTGGCGCCGTCTTGTTCGGACTTCTCCTGCAGGCTCACGCCCTGGCGGTCGATCTGCACCGTCAGGTCGCGCAGGCGCGCCGAAAGCGCGGCCTGCGCGGCGCTCATCGCCGCCAGGCGCTGGTCGAGGTGCTTGATGCGCTCGGCCATGCGGCCGTGCTGGACCAGGCTCTGGCCGGCCTGGCGGACCAGGCGATCGACGCGCGACGCCGGCACGCGCACTTGCGCTTCGGCGTCGGCAGCAAGTGCATCGGTGGCGGGCGCTGCAACGCGTGGCGCGGCCGGCTTCGCCGCTGGCGTGGGCTGCGCGCCTTGGCGCTGCACGACGCGCTCGGTCCAGCTGCCGTCGTCGATGGCGCGGCCCCAATCGATCATCGCGGTCAATTGTTCGAGCGCATCGGTCGGCGGCTCTTCGTCGCCGCGCAGCGCAAAGACCATCTGGTCGAGCGTGGCCGCGGCGCGTTCGAGATCGCGCGCCATCGGCAGCGGCAGCACGCCGTCCTCGTGCACCGCAAACTCGAGCAGGTCTTCCATGCGGTGCGCCAGCCGGCCGATACCGCGGATGCCGATGATGTTGCCGCTGCCCTTGAAGGTGTGAGCGATGCGCTGCGCCTCGACGACGCGCGCGCGATCCACCGGGCCGCGCGCCAGTTCGCGGATCGTGTCGCCGAGCGCGGCCAGTTGGTCTGGCGCTTCGGCGAGGAAGGTTTCGTACAGGCCCGCATCGACATCGTCGGGCATCGCGATCGACACGTCGTCGTCGTCGGGTGCGGCGAACGCAGTGGTGTGGTAGTCGGGATCGACCGGCAACTCCGGCGGCGTGGACAGCAGCGCACACAGCGCCGCCGCGGCCTGCGCCGACGGCGGCATGGGGCCGAGCGTCAAGTGATCGACGATCGCCTGGGCCGCCTGCGCGTCGCCCGGCTGTTCGAAGCAAGCGGCCAGCGGCTCGCGCCACATCGCCAGCCAGCCCAGTCCCTGGGCCATGCTCTGTTCGTCGGACAGCGCGATCAGTTGCGCCGCATCGCGCACCTGCTCGATCGCTTGTGCATGGCCTTCGAGCTCGACCATGCGCGAGACCTCGGCCAGCTTGCTGAAGGTGGCGAAGATCGGCTCGCAATGCAGCGGCGCGTTGGCGGGCTCGTCGCCCATCCAGGCGCCGAGTGCGGCGTCGATGTCACCGGCGGCCTGTGCGAATTCCTCGCGCAGGACCGCCAGGAGGTCTTCGAGACGCATGGTGGAACGATCAGGCGGTCTGCGGCAGCTTGAACTGGGCGACGGATTCGGCCAGCCGGCGCGAGAAGTCCACCAGCGTCACCGTCGAGCGCGACTGCTCGGAAATCGCCGACACCGTCTGCTCGGAGCCCTTGTTCAACTTGGTCACCGAGAGCTGGAGTTCACGCGCCAGCAGCGACTGCTGTTCCGAGAACTGCGCGATCTGCTGCACCAGTTGCACCAGTTGCGAGGTCGTCGACTGCGTCAGCGTCATCTGCTCGCCGGCGCGCTGCGCCTGCTCGGACTGCGACACCACCTGCGAGATCAGGCGGTTCATCGTGTACAGCGTTTCGTTGGTTTCGAGCTGGATGTTCTGCACCAGCTGGCTGATCGTCGTCGTCGCCGCGCGCGAGCTTTCCGACAGGCGCTGCACTTC
>CADEEN010000263.1 GCA_902826345.1 uncultured Burkholderiales bacterium
CGCGGCCCGCCAGGCCTCAAGCGGCAACGCCGGCAGGTAGAGCGCGAACCAGAGCATGGTCGGTGGCCTCTTGTTCAAGCGGACGTTCGATCGCTGCCGCAGCACGACGCCGGCGGCGCGACGGCAGCAGCAGCGCCGGCCCTGGCAACGTGAGCACGAGCGGTGCGGCCAGCGGCGGGCCGCGGCGCTTGAAGACATCGACCGCGAGCCGCGCCGCGCCCACGGGTTCGAGCGCCAGCCGCAGCGGCGCCGGCGACGACTGTGCGCGCACGGCAGCCGGCCGCAGCGCGAACAGCGGCGTGCGGCCTTCCATCGCCGCCAGGTGCAGACGGCGCAACGTCGTCGGCAAAGTGAGCGCCCGCCCTTGCGACATCTCCCACCACAGCACCGCGCCGAGCGCGCCCGAGCGCAACGCCTGCTCGGCGGCCCAGGCAGCGTCGGCCGCGGTTTCGGGCATGACCACGGTCAGCCGCTCGAGCGCCAAACCGAGCGCGGCCAGCGCCGGCGCATAAGGCACGAGCGGCGGTGCGATCCACAACAGCGAGCACTCACCCAGCGCCGGTGCCAGCAGCCGCAACTCACCGCCACCCGGTGCGGCGAGCAGCAGCTCGGTCAGCCCGGCCGCGGGCCAGCCGCCGCCGGGCAGCTCGGCGTCGAGCGCGGCGTGGCCGGTGGCGCGCTGCGGCAACGCCGAACCATCGCCGCCGAACGTGACCACCCGATCGAGTTGGTCGGCCCGCCACACCGATGCCAGCACAGGCGCCCGCGCCACCGACGACAACCCAGGCGCGCCGGGTTGGCGTTCGGCCGCGTCGTCAGCGGGATGAACAAGGAAAGCGGCGGCGGCGCTGCACATGGTGGCAGACGGTGAGGTGGAGTGGGTTGCTTTTTAAGAGGCACTGCGAAGTGCTGGTTATTTATACAGTATTTTGACGGCTTGGCAACAGCCGTCTTTGCGCGACGGCGAGCGCCGGCGCCGCCGTGGCCCGATGCGTCACTCGCCGATGAACTGCCAGGTGTCGGCGCCGTCGAACCGACGAACCCGCACCGCGGCGATCAGTTCGGGATCGAAGTTGCCGAGGTTCACCCCATGCTTGGCGCCGGGCGTCGGAACCAGCGGCTCCCAATGGGTGACGCAGCCGCAGGTTCTGCAATGAATCGTGCGTAGCGTCTTGTCGCCCTGGATGTACTCCGCGGTGGCTTGCGGGTGGCCTTCGATGCCGACCGTGCCGAACTCGAAATAGACCCACGGCCCGCCGATGCGCCGGCACAGCGAGCAGTTGCAGTCCGTGGCCACTTCGGGCGTCGACGGCAAGGTCAATCGAACCGCGCCGCAGTGGCATGAGCCTTGGTGCATGGACAGTCTCCTTCCTGTGCTGACAGCTGGGGGCGGCGCGACGTGCGCCGTCGTTATCATCTTCGCCTCCTGGCTTTTTCGCGAAACCGCTCGTGACCCCGACGCTTCGATTCGCCCTGCTGACGATCACCGCCGCGCTGTCGGCGCCCGCGCACCAGCGGTAACGTCTGCGCCGCCCGGCCCGGCGCGCCGTGGTCTCCACCTACAATTTGCGCTCTCGTTTCATGGCGCCTGCTCTCGGATGATTTCGAGGCCGCCGACCCCAGGGGAAGTACCTTTGTCCGCGTTGCCCTCCACACCCGCCAGCTCACCGACCGACGCCCAGCGCGCGCTGGAGCTCGAGATGGCGCAGTTGTTCGTCACCTCGCTGAACCTCGAGATGGCTGCGGCCGACATCGACCCCGAAGCGCCGTTGTTCGGCGACGGCCTGGGGCTCGATTCGATCGACGTGCTCGAAGTGGCGCTCGAAATCTCGCACCGCTACGGCTTCCAGTTGCGCTCGGACGACGAGAACAACCAGCAGATCTTTCGCAACCTGCGCAGCCTGACCGCGCATGTCGCGCAGCACCGCAAGACCTGACGTTTCGGGAGCGGCGCTCGCATGAGCAGCTTGCGGGTGGCCGCAGTTCTTGGTTTGGTGGCCGCCTACGCGGTAGCCTCGCACCTGCTGATGACCCACGCCAGCACGCACCCGTGGACGGTGGCCGCCTTGTTCGGCCCGCTGCTGGCTGCCGCCGCGTGGTCGGGTTGGCACACGCGGCAGCCGCGCCTGCTGCTCGGCTGTGCGGTGGCGTTGCTGGTGCTGGTGGGCGTCGTCGCGCGCGGCGGTGTCGAGGACGTGAACCGGCTGTACGTGTTGCAGCACGGTGGCATTCACCTGGCGCTGGCGTTCACCTTCGGCATCACGCTGCGCGCCGGCGCCGTGCCGCTGATCGTCGCGATGGGCGAGAGGGTGCACCGCGTCTTCACGGCCGAGATGCGCGCCTACGCGCGGCGGCTGACGGCGGTGTGGGTGGTCTATTTCATCGCCATGGTCGTCGTTTCGCTGATCGTTTACGCGCTGGCGCCGTGGTCGTGGTGGTCGTTCTTCTGCAACCTGATCACACCGGTGGCTGCCGTGGCGTTCTTCGCCGGCGAGCATGTGTGGCGGCACTGGCGGCATCCGCACTTCGAGCCGGTGAGCCTGCGTGCGGCGTGGGATGCGTACCAAAAGAGGCCGACGTGAGCTCAACGCTGCCGCTGTTGGTCTCGCGCGATCTCGCGCAGCCGCTGGCGTGGCGCCACGGCACGCCGATCAGCGGTGCGCAGTTCCTCGCCGAGGCCGCCGCATTGGCCGAGCAGTTGCCGGCGCGCGGCCAGGCGGTGAACCTGTGCCAGGACCGCTATCACTTCGCGCTCGCGCTGGCGGCCGCGGCCTTGCGCGGCCACGTCAGCCTGCTGCCGCCGAACGCGATGGCGGCGACCTTGCAGCAGTTGCCCGCCGGCGAGGGCGCGCCGTATGCAATGGTCGATGACGACGAGCCGCTGGCGATGCCGCGCATCGATCTGCGAACGCGGCCCGTTGCGACGGGCGCGTCGTCTGCGGTGCCGGCGATCGACAGCGAGCGCATCGCCGTCTGTCTGCTCACCAGTGGCTCCACCGGCGCGCCGCAGCCGCACGCCAAGAGCTGGCGTGCGTTGACGGTGAACATCGGCTCGGAGGCCGCGCGCCTGGCGGAGATGACGGCGCGACCGTCGCTGCACGGCCTGGCCATCGTCGCCACGGTGCCGGCGCAGCACAGCTACGGCTTCGAATCAACGGTGATGCTGTCGCTGCTCGGCGGCGCGGCGTTCGATGCCGGCCGGCCGTTTTACCCTGCCGACGTGGCGCAGGTGCTCGCCAGCGTGCCGCGCCCGCGCGCGCTGGTGACGACGCCATTTCATCTGAAGACGCTGCTGCTGTCGGGCGTGGACTTGCCCGCGGTCGATCTGCTGCTGTGCGCCACCGCACCGCTGACACCGCAGCTCGCGGCGCTCGCCGAGCAGAAGATGGGCGGGCCGCTGATCGAGATCTACGGCTGCACCGAGGCGGGCCAGTTGGCGTCGCGGCGCACGACCGCGGGCCAGATGTGGACGACGCTCGGCGACGTGCGCATCACGCAGCGTGCCGACGAGTCGTTCATCGCCCACGGCGGCCACGTCTTCGAGCCGACGCCGCTGGCCGACATCCTGACCTTGCACAGCGCGCGCGAGTTCGGCCTGCTCGGGCGAGCCAACGACCTGATCCACGTTGCCGGCAAACGCAGCTCGCTGGCGCATCTGAACTTTCATCTGAACCGCATCGACGGCGTCGAAGACGGCGCGTTCTGGTTGCCCGATGACGTGCCGGGCACTGTCGTGCGGCCGATCGCCTTCGTCGTCGCGCCGGCGTTGACGGCCGCGCAGATCACGCAAGCGCTGCGCGAGCATCTCGAACCCGCCTTCGTGCCGCGGCGCGTCGTGCAGGTGAAGGCGCTGCCGCGCGAAGCCACCGGCAAGCTGACAGTGCGAGCGTTGCGCGAGTTCGCGTTGGCGCTGTTGGCCGACGCGGCAACGCAAACGCTGCACGTGCCGCGCGACCACCCGAGCTTCGCCGGCCACTTCCCCGGCCAGCCGGTTCTGCCCGGCGTGGTGCTGCTGTCGATGGTGATGCAGGCGCTGCAAGCGCGTCTGCAAACGCCGGCGCAGATCGACCACGCCAAGTTCCTCGCGCCGGTGCTGCCCGGCGACACATTGGCGCTGCAGATCAGCGCGCAAGGCAACGACGGATGGCAGTTCGAACTCAAGCGCGGCGACACGGCGGTGGCGCGTGGTCAACTCTCGCCGCTGAAATGAAGCCAGCGACAACAACGATGGCCGAGAGCCCCAGCTCCAAAGCCGCCTGGGCCGAGCGCGAAGAGCGAGGCAGCATCTGGCTGCTGCGCTTCATGGCCTGGCTGGCGAGCACGCTCGGCCGCCGCATCGCGCGCCTGATCCTGCACCTGATCACGGCCTACTTCGTGCTCTTCTCGCCGACGGCGCGGCGCCACTCCATTCGCTACCTGCGCCGCGCGCTCGGCCGCGAGCCCGGCTGGACGGATGGCTACCGGCATGTCCACACCTTCGCCTCGATGGTGCTCGACCGCCTGTATTTCGCGCGCGGCGACGTGGCGCAGTTCGACCTGCGGCACAGCGGCGGCGCGCTGCTCGACGAGGCGCTGGCGCAAGGCCGCGGCGCGGTGATGCTCGGCGCGCACCTGGGTAGCTTCGAGGCGCTGCAAGCCGTTGGCGAGCAGCACGCCAACATGCGCGTGGCGATGGTGATGTACCCGGCCAACGCGCAGAACATCCAGCGCGTGTTGAACGCGGTGGCGCCGGCCCACACGCTCAAGATCATCACCATCGGCCACCCCGGCACGACGCTGGCGATCCGCGACTGGCTCGACGGCGGCGGCCTGGTCGGCATGCTCGGCGACCGTGTGCTGCAGGACGGCAAGGAAGAGGGCGACATGATGCGCCTGCCCTTCCTCGGCCACGACGCGCCGTTCGGCCTCGGCCCGCTGCGCCTGGCGATGCTCCTCAGGCGCCGCGTCTTCTTCATGACCGCGCTGTTCCGCGGCGGCAACCGCTACGAGGTGCGCTTCGAGCTGCTGGCCGATTTCAGCGAGCGGCCGGCGGATGCCGCGGCGCGTGAGGCGCAATTGCAGGCCGCGCTGCGCGCCTATGTCGCCAAGTTGGAAGCGCTGTGCGTTGAGGCGCCGTACAACTGGTTCAACTTCCACGACTTCTGGGCAGAGGATGTTGCGCACTGAATCGACTCGCCGCCGCGCGCTGATGATGCTGGCCGCTGCACTCGTCGCGCGGCCTGCCACCGCCGCCGAGCGCTTCGACCTGCCCGCACTCGCCGCGCTGCTCGCGCAGCGCAAGAGCGGCGAAGCGCGCTTCGAAGAACAGCGCCTGGTCTCCGGCCTCGAAGGCCCGCTGTTTTCCAGCGGCACGCTGTCGTTCACCGCGCCCGACGCCTTCGCGCGCCACACGCTGCAGCCGCGCGCCGAGTCGATGTCGGTCCAGGGCAACCTCATCACCTTGAAGCGCGGCGGGCGCAGCCGGCAGATGACGCTCGACGCGGTGCCCGAGTTGTCGGCGCTGGTCGAAGCGATGCGCGGCACGCTGACCGGCGACGCGGTGACCTTGCAGAAGCACTTCACCACCGCGGTGGCCGGCAACCCGCAAGGCTGGAAACTCACGCTCGTGCCGCGCGACCGCGCGCTGGCGGCGCAGGTGCGCGAGGTGGCGATCGAAGGCCAGCGCGGCGACATGCGCGCCGTCAGCCTGTGGCTGGCCGGTGGCGACAGCTCGCGCATGACGATCGAGCCGTTGAAGACGCCGTGACGGCGGCGCAGATGGAGCAAAGAGCGCCGCGCGGCCGCGCGGTCGTGCTGGCGCTGTGGCTGGCCGCGGTGTTGCTGTGCGTCTGGCAGATCACGCGCACGACCTTCAACGCCGACCTCTCGGCGTTTCTGCCGGCGCAACCCGACGCGCGCCAGCGCGTACTGATCGAGCAGATCGAAAGCGGCCTCGTCGCGCGCACGCTGCTCGTCGGCATCGAGGGCGGTGACGTCACGTCGCGCGCCGCAGCGTCGCGTGAGCTGGCCGCGGCGATGCGCGCCGGCGGGCGCTTCGAGCAGGTGCAAAACGGCGAGACCGGCGACTGGCAGCACATCGGCCAGTGGCTGTTCGACCACCGCTATCTGCTGAGCCCCGCGGTCAATGCCGAGCGCTTCACCGCCACGGGCCTGCGCGACCGCCTCGCCGACAGCCGGTCGGTGCTCGGCACTCCGGCCGGGCAGCTGATCAA
>CADEEN010000264.1 GCA_902826345.1 uncultured Burkholderiales bacterium
CCTTTGTGCTCGCGCTGCGTCAACCACAGACGCTGCGTCGAATCGACGAGCCACAGCATCGCGTTGCGGCGCGCGCCGCGTTTGAGTTTTCTCGTCTTGACGGGGTAGCGCTCCGGCCGACCCTGCGACTTGGCGACACAAACATCGGCCAGAGGGCAAACGTCGCAACGCGGCGCGCGCGCGGTGCACAGCGTTGCGCCGAGATCCATCAAACCTTGTGTGTAGCGCTCGATGTCGCGCCCGGGCAGCAGCGTCTCGGCTCGTTGCCACAGCGCGCGCTCGCTGCCTGCCGACGCGAGGTCGGCGTCGAAGCCGAGCGCGCGCGTCAGCACGCGCTTGACGTTGCCGTCGAGGATGGCCACGCGCTCGCCGAAACAGAACGCCGCGATGGCGGCCGCCGTCGAGCGGCCGATGCCCGGCAATTGCATCAACAGCGCGGCGCTCGATGGAAAGGCGCCGCCGTGCTCCTGCATCACCGCCTGCGCGCAGCGGTGCAGGTGGCGCGCACGGCTGTAGTAGCCCAGGCCGCTCCATAGCGCGAGCACATCGTCGAGCGGCGCCGCGGCGAGCGCGGTCACGTCTGGAAAACGCTTCAGGAAACGCGCGTAGTAGTCGAGCACGGTCGTCACCTGCGTCTGCTGCAGCATGATTTCCGAGAGCCAGACCCGGTACGGATCGCGCGTGTTCTGCCACGGCAGCGTGTGGCGGCCGTGGTGGCGCTGCCACGCGATCACGCGCGCGGCGAACTCGGCTTCCGGGGGGTGGGTCTTGCGCGGCACGGCGCGAGTGTCGCGCAGCGTGCCGGCTCGCGGTATTCAGCTGGCCGCGCGCAGGATGGGCATCGACGCCGCACCGTGAGCCGCGGCATCAGCCTTGCCCGCCGCGTCACTCAGCGCCGCCGCCTGCTGGCGCACGTGGGCCCACAGTTCCTGCAGGCGCTGCTCCTGCTGCTCGAGGTCGGCGATGCGCGAATCGAGCTCGCCGGCGGCTGTCTGGATGCGCTCCAGGCTTTCGCGCCTGCGCTTGAAGCCGCGGCGGCGGTCACGCAGTTGCGAATCGACCTGCGTCGACGCCGATTTGTTCCACAGCTCGATTTCGCCGCTGGCGTTCTCGAACACCATGTTGAGCTTGGACAGCAGCATGCGCCGGAACTGCTCCATGAAACGCGGCTCGGCCAGGCGCAGCGCGTTCGACAGGCCGAGGTACTGCACGTAGCTGCTCTCGATCAGGTCGATCTCGCGGTCAGTGCGCTCCAGCGTCGGCAGCCGCGTCAGCGACAGCGCGAAACCGAACTCGGCATTGAGCTGCTTGAAGCTGCCCTGCAGCATCTCGTGGATTTCCTGGCTGCGCGAACGCGCGCGCGTGATGCGCACGCGCAGGCGCATGCACAGCGCGATGAAGGCCTTCTTCGCACCGAGCTTGAACAGCGTGGCGGCAGCTTCGTCCTGCATCTGCGCCACCTCGTCGCGCAGCGCGTCGGCGGCCAGCGCGGTGAGCTGCTCGCGCAGCACCTTCGAATGCACCGCGCGCAGCGCCAGCAGCTTTTCGGTGCAGCGCTCGAACTCGTGCGATTCGGCGTCGACGCGCTGGATCATCTGCGCGACCTTGCCGCTGTTCTTGCCGCGCAGGCCGCGCAGCTCCAACATCTGCTCGGCGATCTGGCGGCGCTGGTCGCCCAGGCTGCGCTGCGCCTGCTGCTCGATGGCCTGCGCGGTTTCGGTGACCAACTGCGCGATGACCTCGCGGCGGCGCGGCAGCAACTGCGTGGCCAGCGCGTCTTCGAGCGCCAGCAGGCGGCTGGCTTCGAGCCCTTTGCGGTTGCCCTCGATGCGCGCCGCGAGCGCCTGGCGCGCCGACAGCGGAAAGACGCGCGACGGCTCGATCTCGAGCGTGGCCGCGGTGCTCTTTACCTGGTTGTCGATCTGCGCGCGCACGGCTTCGGGCGAGAGCAGCGGATCGGCCAGCGCGTCGATCTTGTTCAGCACCACGTAGCGCGCCATCGACTGGCCGCCGAGGTGGTCGCGCCACACGTCGAGGTCGGACTTGGTGACGCCGGTGTCTGCGCCGCAGATGAAGACCACGCCGTGCGCGGCCGGCAGCAGCGACAGCGTCAGCTCGGGCTCGGCGCCGATGGCGTTCAGGCCCGGCGTGTCGAGCACGACCAGGCCGCGCTTCAACAGCGGATGCGGGTAGTTGATGGCGGCGTGGCGCCAGGCCGGCACTTCGACCAGACCGTCGGCGAGCAGCGGCGGGTTGTCCTGCGGCACATCGTCGCGCCAGAAACCGAGCGCCCGCGCGGTCTCGACCGACACGCCCTTGGTGCGCATGACTTCGGTCAGCGCTTCGGACAGCTTGTCGGGCGACGACGGGTCGAGCGGCAGTCGCGTCCACAACGCCGGCTTGGCGCGCAGGTCGGTCAGCGACTGCGCCTCCAGGCGGGTGTCGATCGGCAGCAGCGCGAGCACCGGCGGCAGGCTCGCGTCGTAACCGATCTCGACCGGGCACATCGTCGTGCGCCCCGGCGTGGCCGGCAGCACGCGCCGGCCGGTGTCGGCGAAGAAGATGGCGTTGATCAGCTCGGACTTGCCGCGCGAGAACTCGGCGACGAAAGCCACGCACAAACGGTCGGTGGCCAGCCGCTCGCGCAACGCGAGGAGGTGGCGCGCGCTGGACTCGTCGTCCAGGCCATGCGTTTGCAGAAAGCGCGCCAGATCGGCCGCCTGGCGGTCGAGCAGGCCGCGCCACGACGACAAGGCGTCGAGCTGGCCGGCCAGGCTGTATTCGAAACGGTCTGCGTTCATGGCGGTCATTCGGGTTTCGAAACGATGCTAGCGGAAGGCTCTTGCCTTCGCACCCAGCGAAACAACTCCTGACAGCGCGCGCTCGCGGCGCGTGCAGCTTGTCGCACTTTTCAGCGTTTTTGACAGCGCGGGCAGAAGAACGTCGAGCGTTGGGATTGGACGATGCGTCGAATCGGTGTAGCGCAGGCTGCGCAGGGCTGCCCTTCGCGGCCGTAGACGCTCGACTGGTCCTGGTAGGCGCCGTCCATGCCGTGCGCATCGCGAAAGTCGCGCAGCGTCGAGCCGCCGAGCGCGAGCGCCTGGGCCAAGGTGGCGCGCACGCTGGCCAGCAGGCGTGCGGCGCGCGGGCGGCTGACGCGGTCGCAGCGCGTGCGCGGGTCGATGCCGGCGGCGAACAGCGCTTCGCAGGCGTAGATGTTGCCGGCGCCGACGACGATGCTGCCGCCGAGCAGCGCCGCCTTGACCGGCCCGCGGCGGCGCTGCAACGCCGTGTGAAAAGCCTCGGCAGTCAGCGCCTCGTCGAACGGCTCGGCGCCGAGCTTGGCCAGCAGGGGCGCGGCCGGCGGCTGGTCGATCGCCGGCGACCAGACCACCGCGCCGAAGCGCCGCGGGTCGGTCAGGCGCAGCAGGCCGCGGGTGGTGATCAAGTCGAAGTGGTCGTGCTTGGCCGGCGGCAACGACACCGCCTCGCGAAACGCCAGCGAGCCCGACATGCCCAGGTGCATCAGCAAGCCGCCGGCCGGCGCCGCGCCGCGTGACAGCGGCAACCAGAGGTACTTGCCGCGGCGCTCGGTCTGGCCGACGGTGCAGCCGACGAGCGACTCGGTCGTGCAGCCGAGCGGCCAGCGCAACGCCGCGCCCAGCCGGGCCGACACCACGGTGGCGCTGTCGATGCGGCCGGCAAAGCTGCGACGGGTGGTTTCAACTTCGGGCAACTCGGGCACGAACAAATCATAGAAGCCCTTGTCTCGGCAACGTCGGGCCCGCGGCAGCGTCCGCTGCAGTGCCTAAAATGGATCGGACCATGAAACCTCGCCTGTCCCATGCGTTTGCCGCCGCGCTGCTGGCCGCCAGCGGGGTGTCTGCGCAAACGCCGCAGACCACGGAGACAGCGGCATCGGCGCTCGACGCGCCGCTGTTCTATCAACTGCTGCTCGGCGAACTCGACCTGCGCAACGGCGACGCTGCGGCGGCGCAGGCCAAGTTCCTCGACGTGGCGCGGCGCACGCGCGACGAAGCGCTGTTCCGGCGCAGCGTCGAAGTGGCGTTGCAAGCGCGTTCGGGCGATCAGGCGCTGGCGTCGGCCCGCGCCTGGCGGCAGGCGCTGCCCGATTCGCTCGAAGCGCTGCGCTTCGAGTTCCAGATCCTCGCCGTGCTGAACCGCTCCAGCGAACTCGCCGAGCCCGTGCGCTTGCTGCTGTTGCGCACCCCAGACGCCGAGCGCAACAGCGCCATCGCCGGCCTGCCGCGCATCACGCAGCGTGTGGCCGACAAAGCCGCGCTGGCCCGGCAGATGGACGAGGTGCTGAAGCCTTACCTCGATGCGCAGGCCACACGCGTCGCCGCGCGCGTGGCCAGCGCACGCTTGTGGGCGCAAGCCGGCGACTTGCCGCGCGCGCTGGCCCTGGCCGAACGCGCGCAGGCCGACGACGCCAGCGCCGCCGGCCCGGTGTTTCTGGCGCTGGAGCTGATGGCCAGCCAGCCGGCCGCCGAGAAGATCGTGACGACGTATCTCGCGCAGCCCAAGACCGAGGCCAACGTGCGCCTCGGCTACGTGCGCGTGCTGAGCGCGGTTCAGCGCCTGGTCGAAGCGGAGTCGCAGATGCGCGTGCTGACCGGCGAACAGCCCGCGCAGGCCGGCTACTGGCTGACGCTCGGCGCGCTGCAACTCGAGTTGCGCCAGCCGAAGGACGCCGAAACGTCGTTGCAGCGCTACCTGCAAGCAGCGGCCGCGCAGCCCGAGCAGGCTGCCGCGGCCAGCGACGACGACGAAGAACAAGACACCTTCGCCGAAGGCGGCCGCACGCAAGCCTGGCTGATGTTGGCCCAAGCGGCCGAGCTGCGCGGCGACGGCAAGGCCGCGGCAGGCTGGCTCGACAAGATCGACGACCCGCAGCGCGCGCTCGAAGTGCAGACCCGCCGCGCCACGCTGCTGGCCAAGCAGGGCAAGCTGAAGGAAGCGCGCGCGCTGGTGCAGCAGGTGCCCGAGCGCAAGCCCGAAGACGCGCGCGCCAAGCTGATCGCCGAAAGCCAGGTGCTGCGCGAGGTCAAGCGCTGGCCGGATGCGCATTCGGTGCTCGTCAGCGCCAACGACCGCTTCCCGAACGACATCGACCTGCTCTACGAGCAGGCGATGATGGCCGAGAAGATGTCACGCATGGACGAGATGGAGCGCGTGCTGCGCCGGGTGATCGAGTTGAAGCCCGACCACCACCATGCCTACAACGCCCTGGGCTACTCGCTGGCCGAGCGCAACCAGCGCCTGCCCGAAGCGCGAGACCTGATCGCCAAGGCGGTCGAACTCGCGCCGAACGACCCCTTCATCGCCGACAGCCTGGGCTGGGTCGAGTTCCGCCTGGGCAACAACGCGCAGGCGTTGCTGCACCTGAAGCGCGCGTACGCGTCGCGGCCCGACACCGAAATCGCCGCGCACCTGGGCGAAGTGCTGTGGGCCAGCGGCCAGCGCGACGAAGCCCGACGCGTCTGGCGCGAGGGCCGCACGCGCGACGCCGACAACGAGGTGCTGCGCGAAACGCTGGCGCGGTTGCAAGTCAAGTTGTGAGGCGCCGAGGCGCGCTGGCTGCGTTGGCGGCGCTCGGTGGATGCGCAACGCTTCGACCCGAAGAACCACCGCCCGATCTCTCCGGTCGATTGGCCGTTCGCGTCGATGCCTCTGCACAAACTCCTTCGCGCATTTTCAGCGCCGACTTCGATCTGCGCGGCGATGCCGATCGCGGCACCTTGCGCCTGACCGGCCCGCTCGGCGCGACTCTGGCCGAAGTGCGCTGGTTGCCTGGTCGCGCCGAACTCGCCGATGCGCAAGGCACGCGCGCCTTCGACACGCTGGATGCGATGACGCAGGAGTTGTTCGGCGAAGCCCTGCCGCTGGCCGCGCTGATCGACTGGCTGCGCGGCCGGCCGTGGCCCGGCGCGCCGAACGTCGCACGCGACGACGGTTTCGATCAGCTCGGCTGGCGCATCGGCCTGGGCGGGTTTGCCGACGGCGTCGTGCAAGCCACGCGCGAGCGCGCGCCGGGCGTCAGCGTGCGGGCGAGGCTGGAGAAGCCGGTGTGATCGCTTTGTACGACGTCCCGGCGCCTGCCAAGATCAACTGGTTCCTGCACGTCGTCGGCCGGCGGCCCGACGGCTA
>CADEEN010000265.1 GCA_902826345.1 uncultured Burkholderiales bacterium
CTGGACGAGGCCGACGGTGAATAGCTGCATCACCTCGCGCGCATAGTTCTCGTCGGGCTGCCGGCCCTGCGCATCGGCCTTGCGGCTGCCGCGCATCGACAGGTAGTCGCCCATCGCCGGCGACAACGTCACCGCTTCGAGCAGGTTGCGGAAGTTGCCGAAAGCATGCGTCTCGAGGATGTCGACATAACTGGCGAGCGAGAACTGCGGCCAGTAGCCGTCCAGCGTGTCGGTGGAGACGACGAAGATCTGCGACAGCGCATAGACCATGCGCTGTCGCAACTGGTCCGGGCTCGACAGGAACTTGCGCCACAGGCTGTAGTCGATCTGGTGCGATGAGAAGCGGTTGTCGAAGACCTCGACACCCTGCGCACGCAGCCAGTCGACGTGGCTTTGCGTGCGCGGCAGCGCGAACTGTTCGTCGAGCCAGGCGCTCGTTCCCATCGCGGCGGCGCGGTCGATCTCCGTGCGGTCCGCGCCGAAGGTGGCTTGCGCCATCAGGCGCGACGACTCGACGGCGGTCAGCGTGACCGGCGCCGGCGCCGGCGGTGGCGGTGGCGCCGGCGGTGGTGGTGGTGGAGGCGATCCGGCGGGAGGCGGCGGCGGTGTGCCAGCCACCGGCGGCGGCGTGTTGCCTGCCGTGTCGGCGTTGTCGCTGCCGCCGCACGCGGCCACGGCCGCGGACAACGCGGCGAGACCCGCTAACGAAGTGGTGCCGAGCGGCGCTGCCGGCACGGACCCGTCGTGCGGCGCCACCGTCTTCTGCACGTCGATCTTGATGATCGTTTCCACGCGCTTCCCCCTGTACTTCTGGAGAAGCGATTCTGTTGGGGCGCGCCTTGCGACGCGAGGACGGCGGCCTTCGCGCCGCGACAAAGCGTGATCAGTTGCGCAGCAACAAATCGTGAGCGTGCGACATCGTGCCGCTCAGAACTTCGAGAAATCGGGTTTGCGCTTTTCGAGCACGGCCTGCATCGCCTCGCGCGCTTCGGCGCTCGCCAACTGCGCTGTGAAGATAGCGGCTTCGCGCTGGACGGCATCGAGCAGCGCCGCCCGATCCGGCTCGCGCAGCAGGCGCTTGGTTTCACGCACTGCACCGGGCGGCAACGCATTGAAACGCTCGGCGACACGGCGGGCATGCGGCAGCACTTCGGCGGCCGGCAACACGGCGTTGGCGATGCCGCATTCGACAGCCGTCTCGCCCGTGAACGGATCGCCGAGCAGCAGCTTGTCTGCCGCGCGGCGCGCACCCATCAGCCGCGGCACGAGCAGACTGGAACCGAACTCGGGCACCAGGCCGAGCGAGGTGAACGGCATCGCCAGGCGGGCTTCGTCGGAGACGTACACCAGGTCGCAGTGCAGCAGCAGCGTCGTGCCGATGCCGATGGCCGCACCGGTCACTGCGGCCACCACCGGCTTGTCGCACACGATCAGCGCGCGCATGAAGCGGAACACCGGCGACTCGTCGAGGTGCGGCCGCGGCCGGTTGAGAAAGTCCTGCAGGTCGTTGCCGCTGGTGAAGATGCCGGGCTGGCCGGTGATCAGCAGCGCGCGCACCGCCTTGTCTTCGCCGGCGGCGTCGATCGCCTCGGCCAGCGCCTGGTACATCTCGACGGTCAGCGCGTTCTTCTTCTCCGGACGCGCGATCTCGATCGTGGCCACGCCGTTCACGGTGGCGCTTTTGATGCTCATGCGGAGGCTCCTGCGGCAAAGCGTTGGAAGAGTTGGGTGACGCGCGTCCACAGCGTGGCTTCGAACTGCGCGCGGAAGAAGCCGAAGTGGCCGATGCGTTGGGCGTTGCCGTCGGCCGGCGCGATGCGCTGCAACTCGCGCGGCGCGTTCTCGTAGCAGTCGATCAGCACGCGCGTGCCGCGCTCGGTCATCAGCTCGTCGTCGGTGATCGACAGGGCGACCACCGGAAACGACGCCGCGGCGAACTGCCGCCGCAACGCCTTGCCCTCATGGCCGACGTGGTAGCGCGGGTGCATGCACCAGCGCCGCCATTGCAGGATCACGCCGCGCGGCAGGTCGCCGACTTTCTTCAACCGCGCACCGGGGAAGTAGCCATGGAACCAGGTCGCGGCCGGCACCAGCACGTGCCAGAAGTACAGCACCACGCGCTTCAGCGGCGGCGCGTTGTCGCGCCAGTAGCCGCTGCCCGCGGCAACGGAAACCAGGCCGGCGATGCGCTCGCGGTGCTTCAGCATGCCCGGCAGTTGCGCGCCCAGGCTGTGGCCGACGACGTACAGCGGCGCGTCGGGCGCGGCGCTGATCAGGTGTTCGATCGCGGCGTCAATGTCGTCGGCCCAATCGAACAGATCGGCGTCGAAGCCGCGCAGCGAGCGGCGTTTGTCGTGCGGACGGGAGGCGCCCATGCCGCGATAGTCGAGCGTCAGCGCGACGTAGCCCTGACGTGCCAGCCAGGCGGCGAAGTCGGCGTAGTAGTCCTGCCTGACACCCATCGCCGGCGCGATCAGCACGGCGGCCTGCACAGGTGTGTCCGACGTGGCGGGTGTGAACAGGCGGGCCTGCAGGCGCGCGCCGCCGCTCGAACTCAGCTCGACCGCTTTCATGACGCCGCACGCTCCACTTCGCTCCAGTGGTTGGCCAGATGCATCAGGTGCGCACGCGTGTACTGCGCCTTGTCGAGCTCGCCGTAGGCAAAGTGCGGCGCCAGCGCGCCCCCGTGCGCTTCGAAGCGGCGCAACGCCGCCAGCGCCAGCGTGATCGCCTTGTCGAGCGGCGCTTTCGCATCGAGCGCCGGCGCGCCGGGAATCGGCTCGGTGAGCGTGTGGCCCATCTTGCCGCGCGCCTCGAACACGGCGAAGGCGACGCTGCCGACGGCCTTGCGGAACAGGGCCGACTTCAGTTGCGGGAAACCGTCGATCGAGTAGTCGATGCTCTGCGCAACGTGGGTCAGCATCTGCGCCAGCGTCCACGCTCCCGTGTGCCGGTGGCCGCTGGCCAGCGACTCGATCGCTGTGGCCGCCGACGCCGGCGTCGCAAACGTCTTCAGCTCGGCCTGCCCACACGCCGCCAGCGGTGCGGCGCAGGCGGCGACGATGACGTGGCGGCGTTGCGGCATCGGGACGAACTCAGACGCGCTCGAAGATGCCGGCTGCGCCCTGCCCCATGCCGACGCACATCGTCACCATGCCGTACTTCAGGTTCTTGCGTCGCATCGCATGGATCACCGTCGCGGCGCGGATCGCGCCGGTGGCGCCGAGCGGGTGGCCGAGCGCGATCGCGCCGCCCATCGGGTTGACGCGCGACGGGTCGAGGCCGCAGGTTTCGATCACGGCCAGGGCCTGCGCAGCGAAGGCTTCGTTGAGTTCGAACCAGCCGATATCGTCGAGCTTCAGGCCCGCGGCTTTGAGCGCTGCGGGGATCGCCTCGATCGGGCCGATGCCCATGATCTGCGGCGGCACGCCGCGCACAGCGAAGCTGACGAAGCGCGCGAGGGGCTTCAGGTCGAACTGCTTGACGGCCTTTTCGCTGGCAAGGATCAATGCACCGGCGCCGTCGCTGGTCTGCGAGCTGTTGCCGGCCGTCACGCTGCCCTTGGCGGCGAACACGGGCTTGAGCTTCGCCAGGCCTTCGAGCGAGGTGTCGGGCCGCGCGCCTTCGTCGAGCTTGACGGTGCGCGTCTTCGTCGTCACCTCACCGGTGGCCAGATTCGGCAGGCGGTCGATGATGTCGATCGGCGTCATCTCGTCGTTGAAGTCACCCGCTGCCATCGCGGCCAGCGCCTTCTGGTGCGACGCCAGCGCGAACGCATCCTGCTTCTCGCGCGACACCTTCCACTGCTCGGCGACCTTCTCGGCCGTGAGGCCCATGCCGTACGCAATGCCGACGTTCTCGTCGCGCGCAAACACTTCCGGATTGAACGACGGCTTGTTGCCGCCCATCGGCACCATGCTCATGCTCTCGGCGCCGCCGGCGATCATCACGTCGGCCTCGCCGACGCGGATGCGGTCGGCCGCCATCTGTACCGCGGTGATGCCCGAGGCACAGAAGCGGTTGATCGTCACGCCACCGACAGAATGCGGCAGGCCGGCGATCACCATCGCCGCGCGCGCCATGTTGATGCCCTGCTCGGCCTCCGGAAACGAGCAACCGATGATCGCGTCTTCGATCGCCTTCGGGTCGAGCCCGGGCGTTTGTTTGAGCGCGCTGCGCACCGCGGCGACGAGAAGATCGTCCGGCCGCGTGTTCTTGAAGTAGCCGCGGCCCGATTTGCCGATCGGCGTGCGCGTGGCGGCAACGATGTAGGCGTCTTGAACTTGCTTGGTCATGATCATTGCTCCTCAGTTGCGAACAGGCTTGCCGGTTTGCAGCATGCCCATGATCCGCTCTTGACTCTTCGGATGCTCCAGCAACGTGCAGAAGCGGTCACGCTCGAGCGTCATCAGGTACTCCTCGTTGACCAGCGAGCCGGCGTCCACATCGCCGCCGCAGACCACCTCAGCGATCAGCGTGGCGATGTGGAAGTCGTGCGCGCTGGCAAAGCCGCCGTCGCGCAGGTTGGCGAGCTGACCTTTGATCGTCGCAATGGCATTGCGGCCGGCCACAGGGAACAGCGCTTTGGCCGGCGCACGGTAGCCGCTGGCCGCCATCGCCTTGCACTGCGCGCTCGCGATGTGCAGCAGCTCGTCCTTGTGCGCCACGATCACGTCGCCGTCGATCAGCCAACCGAGCTTGCGGCCTTCGATGGCGCTCGTGCCCACCCGCGCCGTCGCGGCGCTCGTGAACGGCTCTTTCAGGAAGCTGAACAGATCGGCGCTGCCACCTGACGCGGTGGCGAGTTCGCTCGCACGGCGCGCGATGTAGGCCAGACCGCCCGCGCCCGGCACGAGGCCGACGCCGACCTCGACCAGACCGATGTAGCTCTCCATGTGCGCGACGCGGCGCGAGCAGGCAATGGCGAGTTCGCAACCGCCGCCCAACGCGAGCCCGCGCACGGCGGCCAGGGTCGGCACCTGCGCGTAGCGCAACCGCAAGATGAAGTCCTGAAACTTTTTCATCTCGGGCGCGATGCCCTTGGCGCCGGACTTCATGAACACCGGCAGCAGCGCTTCCAGATTCGCGCCGGCCGAGAACACATCGTCGGGCGACCAGATGACGAGACCCTGGTACTTCGCTTCGGCGATCTCGAGGGCCTTCTGCAAACCGTCGGCCACCGTCGGGCTGATCAGGTGCAGCTTGGCGGTGATGCTGGCGATCAACACCTCACCGTCGGCGCTCCAGACGCGGACCTCTTCGTTCTTGAACTCTTCGGTGCCGCTCTTCAGCGGGTCGTTCGCTCTGCCGACGCTTTCGGGGAACGCTTGTCGTGCATACACCGGCAGCGTGCTCTTCGGCAGGTACTTGTTCTGCGCCGCGCTCCATGAACCGTCTGCGGTGTGCACACCCTCGCGTCCGTCGAACACCCACGCGGGCAGCGGCGCGTGGGACAGCGCCTTGCCGGCGTCGATGTCGTCCTTGATCCACTGCGCGACCTGCTTCCAGCCGGCTTCCTGCCACAGCTCGAACGGACCTTGTTTCGTGCCGAAGCCCCAGCGCATCGCAAAGTCGATGTCGCGGGCGCTGTCGGCAATGTCGGCCAGGTGCACGGCGCAGTAGTGGAACGAGTCGCGCAGGATCGACCAGACGAACTGCGCCTGCGGGTTCGTCGACTCGCGCAGCAGCTTCAAGCGCTCGGCAGGCGCCTTCTTCAACATGCGCTCGACGATCGGATCGGCCTTGCCGCCCGACGACACGTACTGCGCGGTCGCCGGATCGAGGCGCAGGATGTCCTTGCCGGCCTTCTTGTAGAAACCGGCGCCGCTCTTCTGGCCCAAAGCGCCCTGCTCGATCAGCTGGGCCAGCACGGCCGGCGTTTTGTAGCTGGCGTAGAACGGGTCGCTCTGCAGGTTGTCCTGCAGCGTCTTGATGACATGCGCCATCGTGTCCAGGCCGACCACGTCGGCCGTGCGGAAGGTGCCGCTCGATGCGCGGCCCATCTTCTTGCCGGTGAGGTCATCGACCACGTCGTACGACAAACCGAACTTCTCGGCCTCGATCATCGTTGCCAACATGCCGGCGATGCCGACGCGGTTGGCGATGAAGTTCGGCGTGTCCTTGGCGCGC
>CADEEN010000266.1 GCA_902826345.1 uncultured Burkholderiales bacterium
ACACCATCTCGCCCGGCTACATCGGCACCAAGATGGTCACGGCGATTCCGAAGGAAGTTCTCGACTCGAAGATCCTGCCGCACATCCCGGTGGGCCGCCTCGGCAAGCCCGAGGAAGTGGCGGGTCTGATCATCTACCTCGCCTCCGACGAAGCAGCGTTCGTGACCGGCGCCAACATCGCCATCAACGGCGGCCAGCACATGCAGTGACGCGCGTGCCAACGACCACAAACCAGGAGACAAACAGATGAGCAAGACCGGCTTCGACCAGGACGCCCTGGCGCAACAGTTCGCGCAGGCCTCGACCAAACAGGGCGAGGCGCTGCGCCAGGCCGTACAGCAGGCCACGCTGAAGGCCTTGCAGGGCCGCGAGCTGACGCTGAAAAGCGTGCGTGACGCGGTGCGAGCGACGACAAAGGCAGCCTCTGCCGGCGCCGCGAAGAGCGGTCTGCCTGCGACGGATGTCGAGGCGCTGCTGAGCAAGGCGGTCGAGGGCATGGATGCGGCTCTCGTGAAGGCGGTCGAAGCCAACCGGCGAGCGCTCGAGCAGTTCGTCGACCAGGGGGTGGAACTGCGCGAGACGAAGATGAAGAAGGCCCTCGCCGACATCGAGAAGATGGAAGACGCGCTGTACGGTGGCGTCGACAAGGCCATCGCCGACGCGGGGGAGACGCTGCAGGGGCCCTGGGCCTCGGCGCTCGAAGGACTGAAGGTCAAGGGCAGTGCCACCGGCTCCAGCGCCACCGCGGCGCTGGAGCAACTCACGGCAAGGTCGCGCGAGGCCGTGCGGCAGGGCCGAGCTCGGGCGCAGAGCACCGTGGACGCCTGGATGGATCACTACACGGCGCTCGCGCGCGGCGTGCTGATCGGCATGTCCGAAGGGCTCGAGGCATCGGAAGCAGCGCCAGGCGCCGCGACCAAGAAGTCGGCCTCCCGGGCGCGCAAGAGCTGATCCTTCAAGGGAGCCGGAACCATGGACGCACTGATCCTGGCGCGCATGCAGTTCGCCGCCATCATCACGTTCCACATCCTGTTTCCGGTCATCAGCATCGCGCTGGCGTGGGTGCTGATGTTCTTCCGCTGGCGTTACCTGCGTGCCACGCAGCCGGTGGACCGGCAGGCCTGGCTCGCCGCGTACCGCTTCTGGACCAAGGTCTTCGCCCTGACCTTCGCGCTCGGCGTGGTCAGCGGCATCCCGATGAGCTTCCAGTTCGGCACCAACTGGCCCGGCTTCATGGAACGGGTCGGCAACGTGGCCGGGCCGCTCTTGGGCTACGAGGTGCTGACGGCGTTCTTCCTAGAGGCCGGCTTCCTGGGGATCATGCTGTTCGGCCACGGCCGCGTCAGCGAACGCGTGCACATGATGGCCACCTTCTTCGTTGCCATCGGCACCTCGCTCAGCGCGTTCTGGATTCTGGCGCTGAACTCGTGGATGCAGACGCCGACGGGCCACGAGATCATCAATGGTGAGTTCCACGTCAGGAGCTGGATCGAGGTCATCTTCAACCCCTCGTTCCCCTACCGCCTGGCACACAAGCTGCTCGCCTCAGGGCTGACCGTGGCGTTCCTGCTGGCCGGGCTCTCGGCCTGGCAAATCCTCAAGGGAGCGGCGCCGCTCTCGGCGCCGAAGGTGCTGCGCGTCGGGCTGACCCTGGCGGCACTGCTGATCCCGGTGCAGATTTTCGTCGGCGATCTGCACGGCCTGAACACGCTGGAGCACCAGCCGCAGAAGGTGGCCGCGATGGAGGGGGTGTGGGAGACGCAGCGCGGCGCGCCCTTGCTGCTGTTCGCGATTCCCGATGAGGCGTCGCGCAGCAACCTGGCAGCGATCGGAATCCCCAAGCTCGCGAGCTTCATCCTCAAGCATGACGTCGACGCCGAGATCCGCGGCCTGAACGACTTCCCCGGCGCCCATCCGCCGGTGGCCATGGTGTTCTGGTCGTTCCGCGTCATGGTCGGCGTGGGCATGCTGATGCTGGCGGTCAGCTGGGTCGGCTGGTGGTGGTGCCGGCGTTGTGGCTGGCGGCCGGAACGCCTGCCGCGCCGCTTGTTGTGGGCGCTGGCCGGGATGACGTTCTCCGGCTGGGTGGCCACGGTGGCCGGCTGGTACGTGACCGAGATCGGCCGCCAGCCCTTTGTCGTCTTCGGCCTGGTTCGCACCGCCGATGTTGCATCGACCGTTCCGGCACCGATGATCGCGTTGACGCTGGCGCTGTACGTCACCGTCTACCTGGCGCTGCTCGTCGCCTATGTGGCGGTACTGAAGTACATGGCCGAAAAGCCGGAGGACGTGATCCAGGCCGACGCGCTGGAACGTGCCCAGGGTCGCGCGGCAGAAGCGCTGGTCGAAGGAGGTCGTTCATGACCTTCGACGAAGCGCTGCCGGTGATCTTCATGGCGCTGATGGGCATTTCGATGCTCGTCTATGTGGTCAGCGACGGCTACGACCTTGGCGTGGGCATGCTGATGCCCCGCGCGACGCCGGCCGAGAAGGACGTGATGATCGCGTCGATCGGTCCCTTCTGGGATGCCAACGAGACTTGGCTCGTGCTCGGCGTCGGCATCCTGCTGGTGGCGTTCCCGAAGGCGCACGGCCTGGTGCTGACCGAGCTGTATCTGCCGGTCATGCTGATGCTGATCGGGTTGATCCTGCGCGGTGTGGCGTTCGACTTCCGCGTCAAGGCCAAGGCCGCGCGCAAGCCGATGTGGGACTGGTTGTTCTTCGCCGGGTCGACGCTCGCCTCGGCGACGCAGGGCTGGATGCTCGGGCGCTACATCAGCGGCTTCGGTGAAGGCTGGAACTACCCGCTGTTCGCCGCCGCCATCGCCGTGGCGCTGCCGATGGCCTATGTGTTGCTGGGCGCCACCTGGCTGATCATGAAGACCGACGGTGAACTGCAAGAGCGTGCTGTGCGCTGGGCGCGCATCGCGTGGGCGCCGATGTGCGGCGGGCTCTTGCTGATCTCGATGGCCACGCCGTGGATCAGCGAGACGGTGCGCCTGCGATGGTTCGATCTGCCGTCGATCATCGCGCTGTCGGCGATTCCGCTGATGACGGTCATCTTGCTCGTGGCGGCGCGCGCGCTGCTGGGCACGCCGATTGTTCGCGGGCCACTCGCCTGGCTGCCGTTCACGCTGCTGATCGTCGTCTTCGTGCTCGGCTTCCTTGGCCTGGCCTACAGCCTGTACCCCTACGTCGTGATCGACCGCCTCACGATCTGGCAGGCCGCCAGCAGCCCGGCCGCGCTCAAGGTGATCCTGGTCGGTGTCTGCATTTCTCTGCCGGCGATCGCGGCTTACACCGCGTTCTCGTACCGGGTCTTCCGCGGCAAGGCCACTGACCTGCGCTACGCCTAGTCGCGCACTTCGAAAGAATAGAGGAGACGTTCATGTTGATCGGTGTGCCGCTTGAAACTCTGCCTGGCGAGAAACGTGTCGCCACGGTGCCCGAGGTGGTCGAAAAGCTCATCAAGCTGGGCTTCCAGGTGGCGGTGCAGAGTGGCGCCGGCAATGCGGCGAACTTCGCTGACGACACCTACCGCGCTGCCGGTGCCAGCGTTGTGCCCACTGCGGCCGACATCTGGGCCAAGAGCGATATCGTCTTCAAGGCGCGTGTGCCCACGCCGGACGAAGTGGCCATGCTGCGGCAAGGTGGCACGCTGATCGGCTTTGTCTGGCCAGCGCAGAACCCCGAGCTGATGCAACAGCTGGCAGCGAAGATGGCGACCGTGCTGGCCATCGACTGCCTGCCGCGCCAACTGAGTCGGGCGCAGAAGATGGACGCGCTCACCTCCATGGCGGGAATCAGCGGCTATCGGGCGGTCATCGAGGCCGCCAACGCATTCGGCCGTTTCTTCAACGGCCAGATCACCGCCGCCGGCAAGATTCCGCCGGCCAAGGTGTTCATCGCCGGGGCCGGCGTGGCCGGGCTGGCGGCCATCGGCACCGCGGCCAACCTGGGCGCCATCGTGCGCGCCAATGACACGCGTGCCGAAGTGGCCGACCAGGTGGTGTCGCTGGGCGGTGAGTTCGTCAAGGTCGACTACGAGGAAGAAGGCTCCGGCGGCGGCGGTTACGCCAAGGTGATGAGCGAAGGCTTCCAGGCCGCGCAGCGCGCGATGTACGCGCAGCAGGCCAAGGAAGTGGACATCATCATCACCACCGCGCTGATCCCGGGCAAGCCGGCGCCCAAGCTCATCACCGCCGAGATGGTGCGCAGCATGAAGCCGGGCAGCGTCATCGTCGACATGGCGGCCGAACAAGGCGGCAACTGCGAGCTCACCGAACCCGGCCACGCGGTGGTGAAGCACGGCGTCACCATCGTCGGCTACACCGATCTGGTGAGCCGGCTGGCCAAGCAGTCGTCCACCCTGTATTCGAACAACCTTCTGCGGCTCGCGGAAGAGCTGTGCAAGACGAAGGACGGCGTCATCAACGTCAACATGGACGATGACGCCATTCGTGGCCTCACCGTCATCAAGGAAGGCGCTGTCACTTGGCCGGCCCCGCCGTTGAAGCTGCCGGCTCCGCCGCCGCAGAAGGCAGCCACCGCAGTCGCCGTCGCGCCCAAGGGCCATGGCCATGGTGCCGGCGAACCGATGTCGGCCAAGTCGCTGGCTACGGTGTTTGGCGTCGGTGCGGTGTTGTTCCTGCTGGTGGGCCTGTATGCGCCGGCGTCGTTCCTGTCGCACTTCACCGTGTTCGTCCTGGCCTGCTTCATCGGCTACATGGTGGTGTGGAACGTCACGCCTTCGCTGCACACACCGCTGATGAGCGTGACCAACGCCATTTCTTCCATCATCGCCATCGGGGCGCTGGTGCAGGTGGCTCCGCCGCTCGTGTCAACTGGCGCGGGCGTGGTCGCCGACCGACCCAATGTCTTGATCCTAGGTCTGGCTGTCTTCGCGCTCGCGCTCACGGCCGTCAACATGTTCGGCGGCTTCGCGGTCACGCGTCGCATGCTGGCGATGTTCCGCAAATAAGAACGAGGCCACGGACATGACTGCAAGCCTCGCCACTGTTTCCTACATCGCCGCCACGATCCTGTTCATCCTCAGTCTGGGCGGTCTGGCCAACCCCGAGACCGCACGCCGCGGCAACCTGTTCGGCATTATCGGCATGGGCATCGCCGTGCTGGCCACGGTGCTCGGGCCGCGCGTCATGCCTTCCGGCTATGCCTGGATCATCGGCGCGCTCGTCGTCGGCGGCGGCATCGGCCTCTTCGCCGCGAAGAAGGTGCAGATGACGCAGATGCCCGAACTCGTGGCGCTGATGCACAGCCTGGTCGGCCTGGCCGCCTGCCTGGTGGGCTTTGCCAGCTATGTGGACACGTCCACCGTGTTCCCCACCCCGGCCGAGAAGGCCATTCACGAAGTGGAGATCTACATCGGCATCCTCATCGGTGCCATCACCTTCTCCGGCTCCCTCATCGCCTTCGGCAAGCTCTCGGGCAAGATCGGCGGCAAGCCGTTGCTGCTGCCGGGCCGGCACCTGCTCAACCTGGCCGGCCTGCTGATCGTGATCTGGTTCGGGCGCGAGTTTCTGCTCGTGCACGACATCCAGGCCGGCATGACGCCGCTGCTGGTGATGACGGTGATCGCGCTTCTGTTCGGTGTGCACATGGTCATGGCCATTGGCGGCGCCGACATGCCGGTTGTTGTGTCGATGCTCAACAGCTACTCGGGATGGGCCGCGGCAGCCACCGGCTTCATGCTCGGCAACGACTTGCTGATCGTCGTCGGCGCGCTGGTCGGCTCCTCGGGCGCGATCCTGAGCTACATCATGTGCCGGGCGATGAACCGCAACTTCATCAGCGTCATCGCCGGCGGTTTCGGCGGCGGTGCGCCCGCGGCGGCGAAGGGTGACGCGACGCAGCCCGCCGGCGAGGTGGTGCCGATCAGCGCGGTGGAGACCGCCGAGCTGCTGCGTGATGCCAAGAACGTGGTCATCGTGCCCGGATACGGCATGGCGGTGGCCCAGGCTCAGCACATGGTGTGCGAGATCACCAGGATCCTGCGCGACAAGGGCGTTAAGGTGCGCTTCGGCATCCACCCGGTGGCCGGCCGCATGCCCGGCCACATGAACGTGC
>CADEEN010000267.1 GCA_902826345.1 uncultured Burkholderiales bacterium
TTCGGGCTTGATCGCCGGGTCTGCGCGCAGGGCGTTGTTCTGCGTGAAGTAGGCCACCGGGTCGTGGCCCTCGAGCCTCAAGCGCGAGTCACCGCCATCGCTGTTGGTGCGCCACGGCCCGTCGTTGGGGCTCGTGGTGGTGGCGGCGAACGACGCCGAGCCGACGGCGAGCGTCAGGGCGATGAAGGTTCTGCGAAGCAACGACAAGCGGGTTCTCCTCAGGTGACGGTGTCTTTGGCCAGGCGCACGCCGCTGAACTGCCAGCGCGCGTCGGTGGGGAAAAAATTGCGATAGCTGGCGCGGATGTGATCGCGCGGCGTCGCGCACGAGCCGCCGCGCAGCACGTATTGGTTGATCATGAACTTGCCGTTGTACTCGCCGACGGCGCCATCCCAGCGCTGGAAGCCGGGGTAGGGCGCATAGGCCGAGGCGGTCCACTCCCAGACGTCGCCGAACATCTGCATCAGCGACTCGCCGGCGCGCGAGATCGGCATCGGGTGCAGCGCGCCGGAGTCGACGAAGTTGCCGTCGGCGACGCTCTGCGACACCGACTGCGCGGCATGCTCCCACTCGGCCTCGGTCGGCAGCCGACAGGCTTGGCCATCGTGTGCAGCGCGCCAGTTCGCATAGGCGTCGGCTTCGAAATAGTTGACGTGAACGATCGGCGTGTGCGGGTCGATCGGCGCGCGGCCGTGGAGTGTGAAGCTGGTCCAGTTCGCGCCGTCGCGCTGCCAGTAGGCAGGCGCTTCGATGCTGTTCGCGCGCACCCAGTCCCAGCCGGCGGCGAGCCACCAGCGTGCATCGCAGTAACCGCCGTCGGCGATGAAGGCCAGCCACTCGCCGTGCGTCACCAAGCGGTTGGTCAGCGCATACGGGCGCAGCAGCACGGCGTGGCGCGGCGACTCGTTGTCGAAGGCAAAGCCGTTGCTGTCGTGGCCGATCTCGACCGCGCCGCCGTCGAAGACCCGCCACGCCGCCGCCACCGGGGCCACGCGCGCCAGCGGCCACTGGCGGCGGTACACCGGCCGCAGCGGGTTGCACGACAGCAGGTGCTTGATGTCGGTGAGGATCAGCTCCTGGTGCTGCTGCTCGTGCTGCAGACCGAGCTCGATCAGCATTGCGGCTTCGGCGTTGACGCCGCCGCGCAGCAGCGCGCTCATGCGCTCGTCCACCGCCTGGCGGTAGCCACGCACCTCGTCCAGGCTCGGCCGTGTGACGAGGCCGCGCTGCGTCCGCGGGTGCTGATCGCCCACGCCCTGGTAGTAGCTGTTGAAGAGCACGCGGTAGGCGGCGTGGTGTGGCGCGAAATCGCGCTCGAAGCGTTCGAGGATGAAAGTTTCGAAGAACCATGTGGTGTGTGCGAGGTGCCACTTCGCCGGGCTGGCGTCGGGCATCGACTGCACTTGCGCATCGGCTTCGGACAACGGTGCGACCAAGGCCATGCTGCGCTGGCGGACCGATGTGTAGCGCAGCGCGAGGTCGCCTTGCGGCGCCGACAAGGTGCCGTAGCGCTGCTGTCGTCTGTTCATCGCGCTGTCACCTCCTGCGATTTCCGACGGCCACGGGCGATGTAGCCCATGCCCCATTGCGTGGAAACGCGCTCGAAGCCGTCGCACCAGCGCGCGATCAGGTCCCACGGGTGCCACAGGTCGGCCGGGTGCGCGTTGTACGGGCGGTTCTTCAGCCACGGCAGCAGGTTCAGCGGTCCCGTCCACCACGGAAAGAACTTCATGCCGGCCACGGCAATCAGCGCGCCCGGCTTGACCTGACTCATGATGTTGTCCACCGCGGCCGGCGTGCGGCTGATGTCGTGCACGTAGTTGAACAGCACCGCGTCCGCGGCTTGCGGCAACTTCACCGTTTCGGCAGCGGTGCAGCAGTGCCAGACGTTGCTCCAGCGCGCACGCACGACACGGGCGCGGGCCTGCTCGAACATGTCCGGGCTCTGCTCAAAGGCCATCACCAGGCCCTGCTCGCCGACGCCGTCGCGTAGCGGTGCGTAGGACAGGCCGGTGCCGGCACCGACGTCGAGCACGACCTGGCCGGGTCGCAGTTCGAGCAGCGCGATCGTGCGCTCGCGCAGCGGCATCGTGTACTGCGCCGACGCGTCGTAGCCCGCTGCCCGCGCACGGTAGCGCTCGATCGAGATCTGGTTGGCGTCCTGCTTGGCCATCATCGCGTGCATGCTTGGGTTGTCGGCTGCGGCGAAGGTTCCTTACGCGCCGCTCAGCGCGTCATCGCGCGCCGCCAACCGTAACTCAGCAGGTCCACCAGCGCCACCAGCAGCAGCATCGCGCCGAGGATGGTGCAGGTCTTGTTCATGTGGAACAGGCCCATGTGAAACGACAGCAACTGGCCCAGGCCGCCGGCGCCGACGACGCCGAGCACGGCAGCCGCGCGGATGTTGTTCTCCCAGCGATACAAGGTGTAGCTCATCAGTTGCGGCACGATTTGCGGCAGCGTGGCGTAGAGGAAGACGCGGCCCGACGGCACGCCTTGCGTGCGCAGCGCGAAGGCCGGGCCGGGCGGCGCGTTCTCGATCGCCTCGGCAAAGAGGCGGCCGAGCACGCCGGTGGTGTGAAAGGCCAGCCCCAAGGTTGCGACAAACGGGCCGAGGCCGGCCGAGATCAGCAGCAGCGCCGCCCACACCAGCTCGGGGATCGAGCGCAGCGCGTTGAGCACGAGGCGCGTCGGCGCACGCGCCCACGCGCGGTCATCGGCGTGCAGGCGCGCGGCCGGCAGCGCCAAGGCCAGGCCGAACAGCGCGGCCAGCAGCGTGCCCAGTGCCGACATGGCCAGCGTTTCGGCGGTGGCCCAGGCGACCTTGCCGAGGAAGGGCTGCGACAGGTCGGGCGGGAAGAACTCCTTGATGAAGCGGCCCATGCTCGCCGCGGCTTCGGCAGAGAAAAAGGCACGCCATTGCAGACCGAGCGTCCAGAAGCTGGCGACGACGAGCACGACGATGCCGAGCGCGAACCAGCAGGCGGTGCAGCGCGCGTCGAACAGGCGCGGCGGCAGTTTGTATGTTTGATTGGCCGCTTCGTTCACCCGAGCGCCTTTCGCAGATACGAACTCGCGCGATCGGCGCAGGCGACGAGCGCGATGAACACCAGCAGCATCGTCGACATCTCGCCGCCGTTGAACATCTTGGCCGAGTTGTCCATCTGCTGGCCGAGGCCGCCGGCGCCGACGAAGCCGAGCACGACCGACGAGCGGATGGCGCACTCCCAGCGGTACACGGTGTAGCTGACGAGCTCGGCCGCGTTGGTCGGCAGCACCGCGTAGAAAAAGGCTTGCAGGCGGCCGGCGCCGTTGCGCATCAATGCCTCGGCGGCTTGCGTCTCGCCGGACTCGAGGATCTCGCCGTAGACCTTGCCGAGCATGCCGCCGTAGGTGAGGGCGATGGCCAGCACACCGGCCGTCGGGCCGAGGCCGACGACGCGCACCAGCACCAGCGCAAAGACGAGTTCGGGGATCGAGCGCAGCACGATCAGCAGCCAGCGTATGGCCTGGCGCAGCGCGAACGGCGCGCGCGCCATGCGGCCCGACAGCGCAGACAGCGACAGCACGCGCGTCGACAACAGCGTCAGCGGGATGGCGATGGCGAGCGCCAGCGTGATGCCCGCCGTGGCGATGGCGACGGTGCGCCAGGTTTCGCGCGCCACCAAGCCGAGGAACTCGGCATTCAACGTCGGCGGAAAGAAGCTGCCGATGAACTGTCGCGACTGCTTCATGCTGTCCGGCTCGAACAGCGACCAGGGCTTGAACTCGGTGGCGACGAACATCGGCCACAGCAGCACGAGCGCGGCGCCGAGCCAGAACACGCGACGCAGCCACGCCGGGTCACGTGCCGGGGCGCTGAGTGCCGGATTCATCGGCAATGCATCACCACCGGCTGCACCGGCAGCACCGATGGCGCGAACTCGGAGCTGCCTGCTTCGCTCAGGCGGTCGAACTCGCTGCCGTACAGCTCGGCGAGCATGTCGCGCGTGACCTGCGCCGCCGGCAGGTCGAAGACCACGCGGCCGGCCTTCAGGCCGACGATGCGCGCGAAGTGTTCGAGCGCCACATCGACCTGGTGCAGCGTCGCCACCAGCGTGACGCGTCGCGCCTTCGACTCATCGACCAGCGTGGCGATGGCCTGTCGCGCGCGGATCGGGTCGAGCGCCGACAGCGGCTCGTCGATCAGCCACAGCGTGGCCGGCGACAGCAGCGCGCGCGCCAGGCCGACGCGCTGGCGCTCGCCGCCGGACAGGCGATCGACGCGCTCGAAAATCTTCTCGGCGAGATCGAAGCGCGACAGCGCCGCGTGCGCGCCGGCGATGTCGTCCGGGTAGAACAACGAGCGCAGCGACGGCCACAGCCCTTGCGCCGGCAGCCGCGCAGCGAGCGTGGCGGTGACGACGCGCTGCCGCGGCGGCAGCGGCGGCATCTGCGGCGCGAGGAACAGCCGGCCGCGAAGCTTGCGCAAGTCGCGCCGCGGCAGCGACCACGGCGCGGCGCCGTCGAGCATCACCGTGCCGGCGCTCGGCCGCAGCGACGCCGCCGCCACGTGCAGCAGCGTCGTCTTGCCCGCGCCCGACGGCCCGATGATCGCGACCTGCTCGCCGCGGGCGATCGCCAGCGTGACGCCGTCGATCGCTGCAGCGGTGCCGGCCTTGGCGGCAGGATGGTGCGCGGCGGCGAGGTCGAGTTCGACCCGCACCAGCGTCAGTCGATCAGCCTGGCGCTGCGGCCGGCTGCTGCGATGCCCTTGTAGTTCTCGGCCGAAGTCGGGATGTAGCGCGTGGCTCGGTTCAACTGCAGGATTTCCTTGCCTTCGGCCGTCGCCGGGTCGAGGTCGAGCAACGCCTTCGTCACCTTGGCGCGCAGGTCGGCCGGCATGTCGGCATGCACCGACCAGTTGTAGTTGAAGAAGGGCGGCGTGGTGTAGAACACATCGACCGCCTTGGTGTCGACCTTGTTCTCGCCGACGAACTTCTTCCAAACGGTGATGTCGAGCGCCGCCGCTTCGACCTTGCCGCTGACCACCGAGGCGATGGTCGCGTCGTGCGCGCCGCTGTAGGCCACGCGTTTGAAGTCCTTCTCCGGGTCGAGCTTGGCCTGCAGCAGGAAGTGGCGCGGCATCAGGTGGCCGCTGGTGCTGCTCTGCGAGCCGAAGCTGATCTGCTTGCCCTTCAGGTCGGTCAGCTGCTTGATGCCCGAATCGGTCTTGGCGATGAACACCGACTGGAACTTGGTGTCTTCCTCGCGCTGCGCGATCGGGATGATCTTGCCGCCGCTGCGGATCTGCGCCTGCACATGCGTGAAGCCGCCGAACCAGACCATGTCCACCTTCTTGTTGACCAGCGCCTCGACGGCGGCCGGGTAGTCGCTGACCGGCGTGAACTCGACCTTCATGCCCAGCGCCTTCTCGAGATAGCTGGCGATCGGCGTGAACTTGCGCACCTGCTCGGTCGCCGCCTCTTCCGGAATGGTGGTGACGCGAAAGATCTGCTGCGCGTGCACGGCGAGCGCGCTGGCGGCGAGCAGCGCGCAGCTCATCAGGTTGCGCAGGGTGCGAGAGGGGGAAAGGCTCAGCATGATCGTGTTGCTCCTGTAAGGAAGTGGCTCGGTCGTCGACGGAAGGCTGTGCATTACAGCGCATCGTGCGGGCACGTGCATTGCCCGCTGCTACATTGCCCTCATGACGGAAAGCCGCTCCGTGACAACCCTCAGAAGCCCGCGTTTCATCCAGCTTCACGACGCGCACAGCGCCGACCCGCGCGCAGAACTCAGCGCGGGTTTGCGCGCGAGCGCCGCGGCGATCGCGCCCAAGTATTTCTACGATGCGCTCGGCTCGCGCCTGTTCGATGCCATCACCGAACTGCCCGAGTACTACCCGACCCGCACCGAAGCGCAAATCCTGCGCACTCATGGCGCCGAGATCGCAGCGGCCATCGGCACCGGCCGCACGCTGGTGGACCTCGGCGCCGGCAACTGCGAAAAGGCCGGGCGCCTGTTCGGCACCTTGAAGCCCAGCCGCTACGTGGCGGTGGACATCTCGGTCGATTTCCTGCGCGCCGCACTGACGCGCCTGCAG